>NZ_JBFAMR010000014.1:0-139151 GCF_040656595.1 Actinoplanes sp. NPDC049802 | reverse complement strand
GCGAGATCAGCCAGCCCGAGATGACGAACAGGAAGACGTCGATGCCGACGTTGCCGAAACGGGTCCAGGTCATCACGCCGCTGACCACGAAGACGACCTCGGCCGCCGGGCTGAGCTCGGCCGGCGGGCGCGGCACGGGCCGGACCCGGCAGGGCGGCCGCGCGGACCGGCGGGGCGGCCCCGGGAACGCGGGACGGTGTCACGCGTACCGGAGAGGTCAGGGGTTGATCGTGTAGCGGTCGCCGTAGACGTGCCAGGTCAGCGGTGTGGCCAGGTCGAGGTTGCCGGCTTTCAGGAAGACGCGCTGCGCGGTGTCCACCCGGCTGGTGTCGCTGTGCGCGGCCTCGGTGCGCATCTCGGCGGCGCGCACGTCCAGGAACGCGTTCAGGTAGGCGATCTCGTCACCGCCTTGCACCGGCGTACGCTGCCGGGCGGCCGCCCGGGCCCGGATGCTGCGCAGACCGGAGACTCCGTGCATCACTGCCGCGTCGAAGTAGGCGAACTGGCCCAGCGCCCGCAGCCCGTCCGCCTCGGCCAGGCGCACGGCGGGGGTGAAGTACATCCGGTCGCGGACGGCCTCCTGCACCTGACGGAACGCCGGGTCGGCGGCCGCCGCGCGCCAGGCTCCCGGGAAGCCCGGGTCGAGGCCGTCGTGCGAGTCCGTCCCGTCGACGGCGCGCAGCGCGGGCAGGTAGGCGGCCAGGCGGTTGCCGGGGCGCCGGCGGGTGTACTCGGTGACCACGGCGAGCATGTCCGAGGTGCCGGAGCAGAATCCGGCGATGCCGGCCGTGTAGCCGCGGCCGTCGTGGAGGTCCTCTATGTAGCCGTACTCGGAGCGCCACTCCAATGTCGAGTTCTCCGCGCTGGAGACCAGCTTGAGGGCGAGCTCCTTCTTCGCCCCGGCGGTCAGCCCGGCGGCGACCGGCGGCACGTCGGCCGTCACGGCGGTCTCGACGGCCGGGGCGGCGCCGCCCGGCCCGAACGCCTGGATCTCCCACAACGAGTAGCCCACGGATGTCCCCCGCCGGGTGGCGAGCACCCGGAGATGGCGCCCGGTCCCGTTGAGGTTGCGGATGTCGTCGGCGCCACCGTCGCCGGAGCCGGTGCGGTAGAGGTCGGTCCAGGACGCGCCGTCGCCGGAGAGCTGGATCCGATACGCCTCGGCGAACCCTTTGGCCCACGACAACCGCACCCGCCGGACGTCCTGGGCGGCGCCGAGGTCGACCTGGAGCCACTCGGTGCCGTGCCCGGCGGCGGACCACCGGGTCCGCGGCGATCCGTCGGTGGCCCCGGGAGCCGCCCACGCCACGCTCTCGGTGGACGAGGCGAGCACCGGGCGGCCCCGGGACAACAGCACGTCGCCAGAGGCCCTGGCCGCCACCGAGACGGCCAGGGGCACGCAGAGCACCGCCGCGATGCCGCTCCCCAGCGCCACTGATCGATACGACCCGGCCCGCATCCGCATGTCTCCACGCTAGGGAGACGGTGTCAGCGACGTTTGCGGTTCCGGGAAATGAGGAACACCACGACGACGATCACACCGACCACGGCCAGGCAGCAGAGGATGCCGAAGAAGCCGAAGCCGCCGCGCCGGGACCTGCGCGCCGCCTCGATCATCAGCTCGCCCGTGCCGGTCGACGCCCAGGCGGCCGCCGGAACCAGCAACGTCGCCAGCACCCCGGCCAGCGCCGCGGTGAACCATCGTTTGATCACGCCGAGCCTCCCGGGCCCGGTCTCGCGGTTCTCGCCCACCGGGGCGGGGGCGGGCGCCGCCGGGCGCCGCTCAGTGCGGTCGGTCAGACCATGCATGTCAGCCATATGCCCCATGCTGACCGATGTACGCAACGGGTAAGGAATCGTGTACGGAGGGGTTGCGAGCGAAGGGGGCGGCGATGGACGCGGATCTGACGGCTCTGGCCGAGGCGCACGGGGTGGCCACGTGGTACGAGAACTGGCGGCGCAAACGCACCGACGTGGCCGCCGAGTCGGTGATCGGCGTGCTCGGCATGCTGGGCGTCGACGCGAGCACACCGGCCGCGGTCCGGGAGGCACTGGCCGCCGCCCGCCGCCGCGACACCGGTGCCCGCCTGCCCGGGACGATCGTGCTGCGCGAGGGCGCCGTCCGGGATCTTCCGGGCCCGGCCGAGATCCGGCTGGAGGACGGTGGCGTACGAAACGTGGACAGCCTGCCGGGCGACCTGCCGCTGGGCTGGCACCGGCTGCATGCCGCCGGACAGGAGGTGACCCTCGTGGTGGTCCCGGAGCGGCTGCCCGAGCCGCCGGAGACCTGGGGCTGGATGCTCCAGCTCTACACGCTGCACTCGGCCGGCTCGTGGGGCATGGGCGACCTCGGGGACCTGCGTGACTTCGTGGCCGGGTCGGCGGGCGCCGGGCTGGTGGTGCTGAACCCGCTGCACGCGATCACACCGGTCCGGCCGGTGCCGGCGTCGCCGTACTCGCCGTCGAGCCGGCGCTTCGCCAACCCGCTCTACCTGCGGGTGGCCGACACCGCCGAGTACCGGCGTGCCGATCCGGCGTTGCGGGCCCGGGTGGACGCGCTGCGGCCGGTGGAACCCGCGGACGGCCTGATCGACTACGACGCGGTGCTGACCGCCAAGTTCGCGGCGCTGGAGCTGCTCTGGCCGCTGGCCGCGCCGGTCGACCTGGACCGGGATCCGGGGCTCACCGACTTCGCCCGGTTCTGCGCGCTGGCCGAGGAGCACGGACCCGACTGGCGGCTGTGGCCGGAGGAGTTGCGGCGGCCGGACGCTGCGGCGGTTCGCGCGTACCGGGGTGACCGGATCGCCTTCCACGTCTGGGTGCAGCGGCTGCTGGAGGAACAGTTCGACACGGCCGGGGAGGCGGCCCGGGAGCACGGCATGCCGGTCGGCATCGTGCACGACCTGGCGGTGGCGGTCGAGCCGGGCGGCGCGGACGGGTGGCTGCTGCAGGACGTGCTCGCCATGGAGGCCCGCACCGGGGCGCCGCCGGACGCGTTCAACCAGCTCGGCCAGGAGTGGGGCGGGGTGGCGTGGCGACCGGACCGGCTGATCGAGACCGGGTACGCGGCCTATCGGGACATGCTGCGGCGGATCTTCCGGCACGCCGGTGGGCTGCGGGTGGACCACGTGGCCGGGCTCTGGCGGCTGTGGTGGGTGCCGGCCGGCCTGGGCCCGGCGAACGGCACGTACGTGCACTACGACCCGGAGGCGATGCTGGGGATCCTGGCGCTGGAGGCGTACCGGGCGGGGGCCGTGGTGATCGGGGAGGACCTGGGCACGGTCATGCCGGTCGTCACCGAGGGACTGGACCGCACCAACATGCTCGGCTCGGCGGTGCTCTGGTTCACCCGCGACGACGAGGGCGGCTACCGGCCGTCGGCCGGATATCCGCGGAACGCGCTGGCCAGCGTCTCCACCCATGATCTGCCGACCGCTTCCGGCTTCCTGGCCGGCGAGCAGGTGGAGGTACGCGCGGCGCTGGGTCAGCTGGCCGGCCCGGTCGAGCGGGAGCGGGCGGCCTGGCGCAGGGACCGGGCGCAGCTGTTCGACCGGCTCCGCGCCGAGGGCCTGCTGTCCGGGGCACGGCCGTCGGCCGAGGAGGTGGTGGTGGCCATGCACGAGTTCCTGGCCCGTACGCCGTGCCGGCTGGTCACCGCCTCGCTGCACGACGTCCTGATGGAACGCCGCCAGCCGAACCTGCCGGGCACCTTCGACGAGTACCCGAACTGGCGCATCCCGCTCAGCCGGGATCTGGCCGGGGTGGTCGCCGACCCGCTGTTCCGCAAGGTGGCCGGGATCCTGGGCGGCCGGGCGCGGCCGCTCCCGGGCCGGCACCCGGCGGCCCGCGCGGGTCAGATGGCGAGCGGCTCCGGCGGCGGGTCGTCGTCCAGCGCGTAGAGCATCGGGTGCAGCGGCAGGTAGGTGTGCTCCCGCCGGCAGCGGGCCGGCGGGAGCAGCGAGGAGCGGTGTTCGGGGTGTTCCCGGCAGTGCCGGAGCGCCCGGAAGACCGCGTCGTCGTGGTGGCGGCCGCCGCCGTACTCGCCGCATCCGGAGCAGTCCCACCGCCAGAACGGCGCACCCTCGTCGGAGGTGTGGCGGCGGATCCGCAGCGGCGGACCTGCCGGAGACCGGTCCGCCGCGGACGGCCGCCGCTGTGCGCCGATCATCTCGGCAAGCAGGTTGCTCGACATGCGATCAGTGTGGAACGCACCCGGTGCGGCTTATAACCGTTTTGTCAAAGTCTCACCGTGCCGTGACCGTCCCCGGCCGAAGTCTCACCGTGCCGTGACGATTCCCAGCCCGGAGGCGGTGACACCGGGGAACACGCCGGTCAGGTCGGCCACCCCGCACCGGGCCCGCAGAATCTCGCCGATCACCGAGCGGTAGTCGGTCGTCACCGCCAGGTCGCCGTCACGCAACTCGGCCGCGGTCAGACCGGGCCAGCGGCCGTACACCTTGCCGCCCTTGACGTTGCCGCCCAGCACGAACACGGCGTTGCCGTACCCGTGGTCCAGGCCGCCCGAGCCGTTCTGCATGACCCGCCGCCCGAACTCGCTGATCGTGATCACGGTGACCCGGCGCAGGTGCTCCGGGCCCAGGTCGGCCGCGAACGCGGCGAGCGCCGTGGCGAACGACGTGAGCTGTTCGTACATCCGCTTGCCGGGCGCCGCGACACCCAGGTTCTCGTGCATGTCCCAGTCGCCGGTGTCGACCGTCGCGCTCAGCAGCCCGCCGTGCGTCTTGATCAGCCGGGCCACGTCGCGCAGCGCGCCACCCAGCTCACCGGACGGGTAGGCCGCGCCGTTGGCCGGGCTGTACGCCTTGGCCCGCAGCCTCGCGACCTGCCGCAGCCCGCTGGTCAGCTGCCCGGCGGTGGCCTTGAGCGGCGCCGGCGCGTCCTCGAACAGCCGCGTCATGGTGGCGGCGATCGGCCGGTCGGCCTGCTCGCCGGTGAGCACCATCTTGTCGATCGCGGTCACCCCGACGTACGGGGCCGGGCCGCCGAGGACCCGGGCCGGCATGGCGGTGCCCATGGCGACCGCCTGGAACGGGTCGCTGGAGCCGACCGAGCCGAGCATCCGGTTCAGCCAGCCGCTCCGGATCGAGGTCCCGGGGGCGGCCCGCTCCAGCTCCTCCATGGCGGAGAAGTGCGACCGGTTCGGCGCCGGCTGGCCGACCGCGTGCACCGCGGCGAGCTGCCCACCGGTCCAGTACGGCAGCAGCGGCGCCAGCGCGGGGTGCAGCCCGAAGAACGCGTCACCGCCGATCAGCTGCGACTTCGGCACCGCGATGGTCGGCCGGGCGGCGTAGTACGCGGGGTCACCGGCCGGCACCACGGCGGACAGCCCGTCGAAGCCGCCCCGCAGGGAGACCAGCACCAGCACGTCTCCGGCGTACCCGGGGTCGGCCGCGTACGCCAGGCTGGTCCCGGCCGTGGCCCCGGCCACCCCGGCCGCCACCCCGGCGCCGGCCGCCAGCAGCCGCCGCCGGGAGAGCACGGCCCGCTCGTTGTCCTCGCAACCACACACGGCACTCATCACAGGCCTCATCTCAGCGCGAAGGACGGGGAGTTCAGGAGCATCCCCATCAGGTACGGGTACATCCAGCCGGCCGCCGGGTCGTTCGCCTTGAGCGGCGACGCCGGGGTCCGGCCGTAGAAATCGGCGAGCGCGGCGATCTGCTTCGCGGTCGGCGCGATGCCGACCAACCGGACCGCGGTCCGCTCGATGAGCGCGCCGTACGTCGGGGGCAGTGCCCCCACCATGCCGGTGAGCAGCGACGCGGGCCGGGTCAGCGTCTCCGGCCACCAGCCGGCCGCGATCGACAGGTGGAAGTTCCAGCGCACCAGCAGCCCGGACGGTGAGTCCCAGGCCGGCGCCACGTCCGGGTAGCCGTTCGGTGGCCCCCAGAACAGCGGCGCCTGCCCGGCGTCACGTGCCATCCAGTACAGGCTCTCCAGGAACTTGATGCCACTGGCGGCCGGGCCGTAGCCCAGGGTCCGCACGGTGGCCGCCAGGTCCTCGAACGGCGTTCTGGCCTTCGCCCCGATCGACGCCGCGAACTCGGCGGACCCGAACAGCGCCCGCAGCACCGGCGCGATCGCCGACCGGTTGTCCAGGTAGACCTTGACGAGCGCGGTGATCAGCGAGGCGGGCGGCTGGTCGGCGACGAACCGGACGCACAGCTTGGTGACGATCCGGCGGGCCGTCACCGGGTGCAGGGCCAGGTAGTCGAGCAGCGCCATGGCGGCCGCCTCGCCCCCGGCCGTGGTGGCGTTGGCGTGCTGGAAGGACAGCACCCGGACCGCCCCGGTCACGTGGTTCGCACCGTCGTACCGGTATCGGCCGGTCGCGCCGTTCACGGTGAGGCCGGTGAGCAGCCGGGCGGCGTTCTTCACGTCCGCCTCGGTGTGCGCCAGCCCGACCGTGTGCAGCTCCAGCAGCTCCCGCCCGTAGTTCTCGTTGGGCGCGGCCCGGGTCGAGTAGCGGTTGTCCAGGTAGGTGAGCATCGCCGGGTGCCGGGCCGAGGCCTTCAGCAGGTCGGAGAATCTCCCGAAGGCGTGCCGCCGGATCGTCGTGTCGTAGTCGATCCGGCTGTCCCACACCTCACCGGCCGGGCAGGTCACGTTGAGGTGGTTGCTCCAGAAGTCGGACATCACCTCGAGCAGTTGCCGCTCGCTCCAGAGCGCCCGGGTGACGGCCGCGAAGCCGAGCTGCCACATCGGTTCCCAGCTGTGCCGCTTGAGCGTGCCGGCGGCGACCCGGGAGCGGATCTCGGCGGTGCTCAGCCTGGCCAGCGGCAACCGGGCGAGCACGTCGTCGGCCACCGGGTCGGCGATCGACGACGGGTCGAGCTGCCGGTCCAGCCACGCCGCGGCGCCCAGCCGCCGGATCTCGGCGATCGAGGCCGGGGTGGGGCCGAAGGTGGCCCGGCGCAGCAGGTGCAGCAGCGGGTCGGTGGGCAGGAGGCCGGCCGGGACCGGCTCGGCGGCGGCGGGCGTGCCGACGGGCAGGACGGCCGCGGCGCCGGCCGCCGCCATCCCGCCCATCACACCGCGCCGCGTCAACGTCTGCTCGAGGATGCTCACGAGGTAGAAGTCGGGAGACTCCGGTGGGCCCTGTGGGTTCCCGGCGCCGCGCTACCCACCCGCTACCTGGATACTGGCCCGATGGCACAGCGCAGGGCGTCGCGGCGGCGGGTGGAGACGGTCGCCTCCGGGATCGCCGAGCTGGTTCCCGACCCGGACCGGGACACCGCCTGGACCCTGCTGCTGGACGGCGCCCCGCAGTCACACGTCGATCTGGCCGACCCGACCCACCTGCAGTTCGAGTACGTGCGCCGGATGGCGGCCGCGATCGACCTGGCGGCTCCGGCGGGCCGCCCGCTGCGGGTGCTGCACCTGGGCGGCGGCGCGCTGACCCTGCCGCGCTACGTGGCGGCCACCCGGCCCGGCTCGGCACAGCGGGTGGTGGAGATCGACGGGCCGCTGGTCGAGCTGGTGCGCTCGGCGCTGCCGTTGCCGCCCTCGGCCAACATCCGGGTACGGGTGGCGGACGCCCGGGCCGCCGTCGAGGGGATGCGGGACGCCGGCTACGACCTGATCGTCCTGGACGTCTTCGCGGGCGCGCGAACCCCCGCCCACCTGGCCTCGGCAGAGTTCGCCGGCGAGCTGGCGCGGATCCTCGCCCCGGCGGGCCGGCTGGTCGCGAACGTGGCCGACGGCCCGCCGCTGCGGTTCGCCCGCGGACAGGTCGCCACCATCCGGGCCGCACTGCCGGAGGCCTGCCTGGTCGCCGACGCCGGGGTGCTGCGCGGGCGGCGGTTCGGCAATCTGGTGGTCATCGCCGGGCGTACCCCGCCGCCGGTCGCGGAGCTCGCCCGGCGGGCCGCCGGAGACTGGTTCCCCGGCCGGGTGGAGACCGATCTGGAACGCTTCGCGGGCGGAGCGGCACCCGTGCCGGACTCCGCGGCGGTAGCCTCTCCCCTGCCACCGGAAGGCCTCTTCGGTAACCGAAAGTGATCACTGAATGGGCCGAAGGTGCATCAGTGGTCACCGTCCTGTGTCGAATTCGTAAGTTCCGGTGTGATTCACGCCCGGTAACTGGCGACACCGGCGGTAGCCCGTTGTAATCGATGGTGCCGCGTGATCCCGATCGCGGCGACCACGGGGAAGGCAACCATGTACCACCAGCACTTCCTGTCCGCCAACGGCACGGACCTCGGACCGCTCGACGGCGGTGAGCGCGTCCTGTGGCGCGGCCGCTGCGCGGTCGCGGAGTACGCGTTCGACGAGGCCTCCTCGCTGCCCCGATGGACGCTGCCGGAGGAGACGGACGTCATCGTGACGGACCGCAGGGTCCGATACGTGTCCGGCACCAACGGCACGCAGCGTAGTGGTGAGTTGTTCTGGCTCTGGCCGCAGCACCTCCGGGTGCAGCCCGGCAACCGGGAGACCGGCCGCAACGCCACGGTCACCCAGATCCAGCTGGTCTGCAACGGCCCGTCCGGCACCTACCCGGCCCTGATCTTCGCCGGCGGCGACCTGGCCACGGTCGGCGACGCGGACCGGCTGGCGAACCTGCTGCGCAAGACGATCGCCCACTTCCGGGTGGAGAACGCCGACCTGATCGGCGTCCCCCCGATCCAGGTGCGGATGCTGTCCCGCCTGGCGATCGGCCCCGAGTTCACCAACTTCCAGGGCGGCCAGGGGCAGACCGTGTCGCTGCTCGGCTCGGTCCCGGTGCCCGCCCCCGACGGCGCGGAGCCCGAGCCGGAGTACGCCGGGGAGGTTCCGGTCTCGGCGCCCCGCGAGCACACCGATCGTCCCGGCTTGGAGGCCGACGCCCAGCGCGCGGAGGACGCGATTCGCGCCGAGCTGGCCTCCCGCAACGCCGAGCCGGACCTGGCGTCCCGTGCGGCCAGCCTGGCAGCCCGGGTGGCGAGCCTGGTCTCCGACTCGCCCGACGGCGGGCAGGCGAACCTCTCCGCCTACCTCGACAGGGACTACGGCTCAGGTCGCTGACGGGGCGAAGCAGTGCCCCGCGGCGACCCGTTCGTCGTGCACCCGGTGCGCCCGCGCGAGCAGTTCCATGAGATCGGTGTGCCGGCGGATCCGGGCCCGCTGCTTCTCCGGCAGCCGCTCGAGGTTCTCCTCCTCGGCCAGCAGCCGGTGGTAGATCTCGTCGCAGTAGGCCGGGTCGGTCTCGATGTCGAGGAACTCGGTGGCGTGCCGCCGGGCCGCGGCCACCGACGTACGGGCCCGGCCCTTGGGGCTGAGCAGCGAGGCGACCACGGTGATCAGCAGGACGCCGACGATGATGCCGAGGGA
Organism: Actinoplanes sp. NPDC049802; assembly: GCF_040656595.1. Taxonomy (NCBI): domain Bacteria; kingdom Bacillati; phylum Actinomycetota; class Actinomycetes; order Micromonosporales; family Micromonosporaceae; genus Actinoplanes; species Actinoplanes sp. NPDC049802. Next base: position 129,821 of record NZ_JBFAMR010000014.1, on the reverse strand, counting down.
GACGAGGGTCGGGATCTCGACCACGTCGATGGGCTCGCCGTCGTTGATGAACGGCACGTTGTTCTCGTGCAGGGCGTGCAGGATCAGTTTCACGCCGATCAGCGCCAGGATCGCGGCCAGGCCGTAGGACAGGTAGACCAGCCGGTCCAGCAGCCCGTCGATCAGGAAGTACAACTGCCGTAGCCCGAGCAGGGAGAAGGCGGTGGCGGTGAAGACCAGGTAGACGTTCTGGGTGAGACCGAAGATGGCCGGGATCGAGTCCAGCGCGAAGAGGATGTCGGTGCCGCCGATCGCCACCATGACGAGCAGCATCGGGGTGAGCACCCGCTTGCCGTCCTGGTAGGTGAAGAGTTTGTCCCCGTCGTAGGTGTCCGACGTGTGCAGGAACCGCCGGGCCAGCCGGATCACGATGTTGTCCGGCGGCTCGCTCTCGCCGTCGTGCTTCTCCTTCAGCAGGTTGCCCGCGGTGATCAGCAGAATCAGGCCGAACACGTAGAAGATCCAGGCGAACGAGTTGATCAGCGCGGCGCCGAGCAGGATGAATCCGGTCCGGGCCAGCAACGAGACGACGATCCCGAAGAGCAGCACCTTCTGCTGGTCGGCGCGGGGCACCTTGAAACTGCTCAACAGCAGCAGGAAGACGAACAGGTTGTCGACCGAGAGCGCCTCCTCGGTGATGTATCCGGCGAAATACTCGGCGCCCATCGTGGAACCGCCGAACACCCACACGCCGACACCGAACAGAATGGCGATGGAGACGTAGATCGAGGTCCACAGCGCGGCCTCGCGCAGCCGGGGCACGTGGGCCTTGCGGACGTGGAAGAAGAAGTCGAAGAGCAGGAGACCGACGATTCCGAGGACGGTCAGGACCCACACCACACCGGACACCTGCTGCATCCGCTCATCCTAGAGGCGATCGTCCCCCGTCACTGCGGCTCGCAACTGTGACGAGGTCAGGAAGAGGGCGCCGCTCAGATTCGCGCCGCGCAGATCCGTACCCCGCATGTCGGCTCCGGTGAAATCGGCCCGGCGCAGGTCCGCGTCGCGCAGGTCGGCTCCGATGAGGAGCGCGCCGCGGAAACTCGCGCCGCGCAGATCGGCGCCGCGCATGCGCCTGCCGATCAGGCGGGCGCCGCTGTGGTCCGGCCCTCTGCGGCCGGCCCGGGCCATCTCACTCGCTCGGCGCAGAAGCGGGACGACCTTTCCCCGGTACGCGTCCACGTCCATTTTCCGCAGTTGCTCCGGAGACCGGCCGGCCAGCGCGTCGGTCTCGTCGAGAGCGGCACGCAGACCCGGGTGCAGCCGTCGCGTCTCGTTCAGCTCCAGCGCCTCGGTGAGATACCACATCAGCTCATGCAATTGCCGCATCACCGGCAGCACCGCGAACATGTCCCCGGCGATGTCCGGTGTGGACCGCCAGTCCTGTCCGCCGAACGTCTCGTTCGTGATCCGCTGGCCGGCGCCGAAGCAGTCGAACACCACGCAGCCGTGGAAGCCGCGCCGCTCCAGATGCTGGTGAATGGTGCACCGGAAGTCGTCGCCCAGATTCCGGCAGGGCTGCCCGGCCGGCTTGTCGATCGCGAAGTCCGAGGACCGGGCGAAGGCAGGCGCGACACAACAGAGCGCGGCGCACCGTGCACAATCAGCGGCAAGGCGAGTCATTTCATCCATTTCCGTGGAACTACTGATTCGGTGCGCCGGAAAGATAACGGCGAAATCGGGCGGCTGACTGAAATCGCCCATTATCCCCTCGCCCCGGCACCTGCGTCACTTTACCGACAGCGGCCCAAGGTCCCACTCACCTGCAACTTTGATCACTGAACGCCGATGGGGACCACATGCGATGGCACCAGCGGGTAGGGTGCCCAAGCAGGATGAACGATGACCTTGCGTGTCGATTGTCGATAGCGTCAGCGTTCAATGCCTGAGCGGGCGCTCTGAGTGCTGCCCTCACCACGGAGGATCTTCAACGACATGCACAGACGACCGAAAACGATTCTCGGCAGTATCGCCGCCGGCACGCTGGCAGCCACCGCGGCGGTGTTCGGCATCAACCCCGCGTCGGCCGCGGCCGCGCCGACCTTCGACATCGTTCCGCTGCGGACCGGCTACGGCCCGGTCACGCTGACCGGCACAGCGGACCCGGGCGACACCGTCCACCTGTATGAGTGGGCGTACGTGTGGGGCTACAACTGGACCCAGGAACAGCTCGCCGAGGAGCCGGCGAACGACTACAAGACCGGCGGCTTCGTCACCACGACGGCGAACTCCAGCGGTCGCTGGAGCATCAGCCGCGACATGGACTCCGGCCACGTCTTCATGGTCGGCACCGACGACGGCTACTCGCAGATCCGCAAGGGTCCCGTGCGTGTCAAGGCGGATCTGAACGTCACCGCGAGCGGAAGCACGGTTGACTTCCGGGTCAACGCCGACCCGGCGCAGCCGGGCCTGCCGGTGAGGATCCAGCGCTACTCCTCGTCCGGCGGTTGGACGACGTTGGTCTCCGGCCTTACCGTCGAGGTGACGATCGAGGGGCAGAAGTACGCCATCTACGAGGGCTCGGTCGCGGACCAGCCGTCCGGCGTCTCGTACTACCGGGCGTTCCTCGAGGGTAACGACGCGGATTGGGCGGACAAGTCCACCTACGTCGTCGCCAACTACTCGGAGAACCAGCAGGCCGGCAGCGGCGCCAGCAACGGGGTGCCGCCGGGCAACCCGACCCCGTCGCCGGTGTACGACACCGGTGTGACGACGCCGCCGACCACGCCCACCACCAAGCCGCCGACGTCGCCCACCACCAAGCCGCCGACCACGCCGCCGACGACGACGCCCACCAAGCCGCCGACCACCCCGGCCGGCCCCGCCGTGGGGGCGGTGCAGTTCACCCGGATCCAGTACAACGCTCCGGGCGTGGACAAGAAGACCAACAAGAGCTACAACGGCGAGTACTTCCGCCTCACGAACAAGACCAAGAGCACCATCAACCTCAAGGGCTGGACCGTTCGGGACGCCGCGGGCAACCTCTACCGGTTCACGGCGAACTACAACCTGGCCGCGGGCAAGAACGTGCTGGTCCGCACCGGTAAGGGCACGAACACCTCGACCGTCCGCTACTGGGGCAAGGCGAAGCACGTGTGGAACAACGGCGGCGACACCGCCTACGTGCGTACCGGTGCCGACAAGACGATCGACACCTGCAGGTGGACCAAGCCCGGCAATGGCTACACCAACTGCTGATCAGCGGTAACAGCAGGACGACGGCCCTCCGGGTTCTCCCGGAGGGCCGTCTCGTCACCGGCGGCTATCCGTCGACATCTCTCGTGACTCGCCCGATCAGGAGACCACGGCGACGTCACCGCCACCCGACTTCGCCTTGATCTCGTGAGCCGACCCGGGAACCTCCTGGACCGACACCTCCCGGTTGCCGCCGTCAGTGGTGGCGTCCACCTCGTACGCCCCGGCCGGGACTTTGATCTTGACGTTGCCGCCCTCGCTTGTCGCGTCGACCAGATCCGCCGCGACCGAGTACTCCAGATCGACGTCGCCGCCCGCGGTGCTCACCGTGGTGTTCGCACCGAGACCACGGCCGGTGACGTCGCCACCCGCGGTCCTGACCTTCACGACGGTCCCGGCGGGAAGCTCGATCCGGTAGTCGACGTGGCAGCCGTCCCCACCGCAGCCCCTGTCCACCAGGTTGAGCGTGCCGCCGTCGACGCTGTGCGAGGTCTCCGGCTCGGTGTCCGAGTAGGTCAGGTCCTCGGTGACCTTCACCGTGCCGGAGTCCGAAGCGGTGAGGGTGACGTTGCCGCCCTGAGCGTCCAGCGAGACGGTGCCGACCTTCGCACTGATGTCGTACGTGTTCTCCGCCCTCTGGCCGGCTCCGCTCGCCTGCGGGCCGCACCCGGCGGCCGCCAGCGCGCCCATCGCGATCACCAGGGTGCTCACGCTCGTCCTCGTCGATCTCATCGGGTTCCTTCCTCGGTGGCGCCCACCCGGCTGAGGACCTTGGTGTCCTCGGCCGGCTCGTTGTCGTGACGGACGGCCGGCCGGGGCTTCGGCGCGGGCCGGCCGCGCAGCGACCAGGCCCGGTCGCCGAGCAGCGACAGCGCCGCGGGCAGCAGCACACCCCGGACGATCGTCGCGTCGATGAGAACGGCGACCGCCATGCCGACGCCGAGCATCTTGTACTCGATGCCGGACAGCGTCGCGAAGATCGCGAAGACCGCGATCATGACGACCGCCGCGCTGGTCACCACACCGGCGCTGCCGCCGACGCCGTGGACGACCGCGTCCTCGGCGGACTCGCCGCGGGCCCAGCGCTCCCGCACCCGGCTCAGGATGAAGACGTGGTAGTCCATGCTCAGTCCGAACAGGATCACGAACATGAACAGCGGCAGCCAGTTGACCACCCCGCCGAAGGACGAGAAGCCGAGCAGCCCGGCGAGGTTCCCGTTCTGGAAGCCGAGGACCACGATGCCGATGGCCGCGCCGATCGCGAGCAGGTTGAGCACCATCGAGACCGCGGCCACCAGCGGTGCCCGGAACGCGGCGACCAGCACGATGAAGGACAGCGCCAGGACGAAGCCGATCACCCGGATCGTCCTGGTCTCCAGCACCTGGGCGAAGTCGTGCAGGCCGGCGGTGCGGCCGCCCACCGCGTACTCCAGATTGGAGGCCCCGGAGAACGCCTGGGGCAGCACGTCCTCGCGCAGGGTGCGCAAAGCCTCGACCGAGGTGTCGTCGGTGCCGCCGCCGGCGAGCGGGACCTTGACGCTCAGCACGCCGCCCACCGGGGTGGCGGAGATCTGGTCGCCGAGCAGGTCGCTCGCGGCGGCCTCCCGGCGCAGCGCCTCGACGGCCTGGTCGGCGGCGCCGGTGGTAGCGCCGTCGCCCCAGACCACGACCTGGGCCGGGTCGGCGCCGCCGGGGAACGCCTGCTGGAGCCGGACACCGGCGTCCACGGCCGGGATGCCGCGCGGCAGCGAGTCGAGCCGGCCGGGCTCGCTGAGCTTCATGCCGAAGGCCGGCAGGGCGAGCGCCGTCAGCGCGATCAGGGCGATGCCGCCGAAGACGACCGGGTGGCGGGAGACGCCGCCGGCGATCGCCGACCAGCCGCGAGAGCCGCTCGCCGTGGTACGGGACCGGCCGAGCAGCGGCACCCGGAGCGAGTCGACGCGCCGGCCGAGCAGGCTGAGCATCGCGGGCAGGACGGTGACCGAGCCGAGCACCGCCAGGCTCACCACGATGATCGTGCCGATCGCCATGCCGTTGAACGTGTCGACCTGGGCGAGGAACAGCCCGGCCAGGGAGAGGATCACGGTGATGCCGGAGACCACCACGGCGTGCCCGGAGGTGCGGGCGCTGATCCTGAGTGCCTCGGCCGGGTCCTTGCCGGCGGCCCGTTCCTCGCGCTCGCGGCGCAGGTAGAACAGCGAGTAGTCGACACCGACCGCCATGCCGATCAGCAGCACCACCGACGACACCGTGCTGTTGGCCGGGATGACCGTGCCGACCAGCCCGAGAACGCCGAGGCCGGCGAGCACCGCGCCGGCCGCGAGGAACAACGGGACGGCAGCCGCGATCAGCGCGCCGAAGACGACGATCAGGATGATCAGGGTGACCGGCAGGGACAGCAACTCGGCCCGGGCCAGGTCCTCGTCGGCGGCCTTGTCGACCGCGGAGGTCAGCGAGATGTCGCCGGCCATCGCGACCCGGACGTCCGGGTGCGCGGCCTGGATCGCCTCGACCTCGGTCCTGATCTTGGCGAAGTGCTCGTCCGCCTCCGCCCCGGGGCCCGGAATGGTGAAGCTGACCAGGCCGGACCGGCCGTCCTCGGAGACCAGCTCGGCGCGCGTCCGCTCGTTGTCGAGCGGCGTCACGATCTGTGTGGTGGCTCCGGGCAGCGCCTTGAGCCGGTCGCCCAGGTCCTTGGCGGCGCTCTCCAGCTCGGGGCTGCCGACGAACGGCCTGTCCCGGTTCGGAGCCTCGATGAGCACGTTCTCCGTGTACGTCGGGACGACCTTCTGAGCGCGGATCATGCTCTGTGCCCGGCCGGCCTCGCCCGCGTCGGTGGTCTTGGCGCCCGATCCCGCGGCGTCACCGAGCAGCACCGCCACGGCGACCAGCAGGATCCAGCCCACGATGATCTTCTTGGGGTGGCGGGCCGACCAGCCCACCATCCGCTCCGACAAGGGCTCCTTCGCCGTCGGCGCCTTCCGTGACATGACTGTCCCTCCTGGTTGGCCTGGGCTTTCCTCACCCGGCGGCTTGTCAGCCTCAGAATCCGAAGTCCATCGAGTACGAATGAGGCGTGAGCCGCACCCGGATCCGGCGACTGTCGGCATCGTCGGCCGGCCATCCGTGGACGACGTCCACCGCTTGCGCGGAGATGCTCATGAGGTTTCACCCTGCCGTCGCTTCCGTGGCGTCACCGCCCCTCGGCGCCAGCCTCCGGCATCCCGTTATCGGCACGCCTTCTCTTCGTTATCGCCAGGCGGTTCGCCGGCACAGGCCGCGGACAGCGACGACACCTTCCGGTACGGCCGGGTCAGCCGATACCGCATCGGCCCTTCACCCGCGCGAGCACCGTGAGAACGTCCTCCTCCAGCATCGGAGCACGCATCTCGCGGAACATGTCCCGGGCCCGCTCCAGACGGGCGATCGCCGTCTCCCGGCTCCCGCTGTCGAGTTCCAGTTCGCCCAGCCGGAACTCGATCCTCGCCTGGAGGATCGGCTTGCCGCTGGTGGCCGCCCGCTCACGGCCGCTGGACAGGGCCGCCCGGGCCGCCGCGTGGTCGCCGTCCGCCAGGTGCGCGGTGCCCAGCCCGAGCAGCGCGTACGACTCGCCGATCAGATCGCCGAGGTCACGCGTCGCGGCCAGCACGTCGCCGAAGATCGTCACCGCCCGGTGCACGTCGCCGGACTGCAGATGAGCCTGCCCGAGCCGGTACAGCGCCTGCGCCTCGATCCGCCGGCTGCCGGCCCGGCGGCTGACCTCGAGCGACTCGACGAGCAGGGCGGTGGCCTTCGCCGGCTCCCCGCGATCCAGCTCGACCTGCGCCATGTTGTGCAGCACGTGCGCGGCCGCGGTCATGTCGCCGACCCGGCGCAGCACCGTGAGCGCTTGCTCGTACCGCCGGTACGACGCACCGAGTTCACCGCCCATCCGCTCCAGATAGGCGAGGTGCCGGTTCGTCACCGCCGCGCCGTGCTCCTCACCGAGCGCCTCGAACAGCGCGACGGCTTCGTCCAGGTACCGGCGCGCGTCGGCGAGCCGGTTCTCCACGACAGCCAGGGAACCCATCGAGTACCGGATCACCGCCTGGCCGAGCCCGTCCCCGGCCTGCTGGGTGGCGGCCAGCGCGATCTCGGTGGTCTCCCGCCAGTCGTTGAGGTAGTCCCGCAACTCGAACAGGGTGATCGACTTGATCGTCAGGTCCCACGAGTAGTCGGCGGCGCCCACCTTGGCGGCCTGGCGGATCGCCGCCACGATGCACTGCCGTTCCCGTTCGAACCAGTCGAGCGGGTCGCTGAGAATCCGGTCGGTGACCTGCGGCGGAAGTCGCCGGCGCGCCGCCGGGCTGTGCATCAGATGGTTGCCCGGCCCGTAGAACCTGCGGTGCGCCTCCTCGGCGAGGAACAGCATCCCGCCGAACACTCGCCGGAGCGCCGCGGTCCGCTCCGCCGGCGGCTCCTCGGCGGCCAGGCGCTCCCGGGCGAAGACCCGGATGAGGTCGTGCATCCGGTACTGCCGGTGCCGGCTGTGCTCGGTACGGACGGTCTCCACGAGTTGCGCGTCCACCAGTTCGTCGAGCAGGTCGTGGGCGTCCGGCAGCGGCTCGTCGAGCAGGGCGGCGCACACCCACGCCGAGAAGTCCGGGCAGTCGACGACGGCGATCAGCCGGAACAGTCGCCGGGCCGGTTCGCTGATGTTGTCGTACGTGATCGAGATGCTGACCCGTACGCCCAAGGCCCCGTGGTTCAGCTCGTCGAGCCGTCGGGACTCGTTCTCCAGCCGGTCGACGAGTTGCCCGACCGTCCAGTGTGGCCGCGCCGACAGCCGCGCCCCGGCGATGCGCAGGGCGAGCGGCAGCCCTCCACACAGGTCGCCGAGCTTCTCGGAGGCCTCCCGCTCGGCCCGGACCCGGTCGGCACCGGCGATCCGGGCGAGCAGTTCCAGGCATTGCGACGGCTCCAGCACGTCGATGTCGACGTGCACCGCCCCGGGCAGGGCGCCGAGCCGGTTGCCGGCGGTGATCAGCACCGCGGTGCGCGGACTGCCCGGCAGCAGCGGCAACACCTGCGCCTCGGAGCCGGCGTTGTCCAGCACGACCAGCATGCGGCGGTCGGACAGCAGCCCGCGGTACATCTCCGCGCGCTCCTCCAGCCCGTCCGGGATCGCCGTGCCGGGGACACCGAGCGCCCGCAGGAACCGCTCCAGGATCCGCATCGGGCTGACCCGGTCGGAGCTGCGGCCGTGCAGGTCGGCGAAGAGCTGCCCGTCCGGAAAGCGGGACGCCAGCCGGTGCGACACGTGGACACCGAGCGCCGTCTTGCCGATGCCTGGCTTCCCGGCCACCACGATGATCGGCACGGCCAGTCGGCCCGGGTTCGCGGCGGCCGTCACGAGTTGCAGCTCGATGGCGTCGATCTGCCGGCCGCGGCCGGTGAAGTCGGCGATGTCGGTGGGCAGCATGCACGGCGCCGTCCCGCCGGGGCCGGACGGCCGCGCCGCCTCCCCGGCCACGATGGCCCGCTCCGGCACGCCGAGATCGGCACTCGACGTGAGAATGGCTTGTTCCAGCCGCTGCAGCCACTCGCTCGGCTCCAGGCCCAGCTCGTCGATCAGCGTGCGACGGGCCGCACGATAGGCGTCCAGCGCCTCGGCCTGCCGGCCCGACCGGTAGAGCGCCAGCATGAGCTGACCACGCAGCCGCTCCCGCAGCGGATGGACCGCGACCAGGCCGGCCAGCTCCGGAATCACCTCGCGGTGCCGGCCCAGCTCCAGGTCGTACTCGATGCAGTCCTCGTTGATCGTGAGCCGTCGCTCGGCGAAGCGGTCGGCGACCATCCGCAGCGGCTCGCTGTCGAGCCCCTCCAGCGCCGGGCCGCGCCACAGCGCCAGCGCCTCCCGGTAGCGGGCCGTCGCGTCCTCCCGGCGGCCGGTGTCCCCGGCGGCCCGTGCCTCCCGGACGAGCCGTTCGTAGCGGTGCAGGTCGACGCCGATCCCGTCGGGCACGAGCACGTACCCCTGATTGCGGGTGACGATGGCCTGAGGACGGCCGTGCGCGCCGAGCAACCGGCGCAGCGCGGAAACGCAGATCTGCACCTGCACGCGGGCGCTGGAGGGAAGGCTCTCCCCGTAGACCGCTGTCATCAGGCGGTCGATGGAGATGACCGTTCCGGCTTCGAGAACGAGGCTGGCCAGAACGATCTGCTGACGGTTGCCGCCGATGTCGAGCCGTCGACCGCCGGCGACCGCTTCCAGCGGCCCCAGCACGTGAAACTCCATGGGCGCCCGCTATCGCCGGCCAGACGGAAGCCGCAGTGCCCGTATTTCGCCTACCTGCTTCTTTCCGCCGTTCGAGGCTGCGTCTTCCGGGTGGAGTCGTGTCCGCAAGTCTCTGTCCCCCATGAGGTCGCCCCGAGCCTACGAACTATCCGAAGTGGTCGCCACCTCCTTCCCACAGGCTGCTCGCGGCGGCTCTTCGCGGTGCGGGGAACGCCTCACCCGGAGAGAGGGCGACTTTCCGGCCGCCTGATGTCGCCATACTTTCGATGAGGTAAGGCGGTCGGGAAACAGAAAACGCGGCTCGTCTGGTGACGAACCGCGTTTTCCCTTTGTAGCGGGGACAGGATTTGAACCTGCGACCTCTGGGTTATGAGCCCAGCGAGCTACCGAGCTGCTCCACCCCGCGTCGGTAGATAAAGCTTAGCGCGTCGCTTCCGAGGCCCGCACACCACCCCCTCCATCAGGGGGCGCGGCGCCGGCACGGGCTCCGCGTCATGATCGAACCGACCCGGAATGCGCCCGGTCGACCCGCGTCCCGGCCTTGATCTCGAAGGTGAAGACGGCCCCGGCATCGCGTTCCAGCACCAAGTCGACGTGGCCCTTGGGCTGACGGGTGACCCGGGGACCCGGGGCCGTCCCCCATGCCGGCAGCCGCTGGACGACGAAGACCGCTTCCAGGAGTCGGGTGTAATTCTCTGCACTGCTCTTTTCCATGCCCACGGCCTCGGCCATGGCGGCCATGTTGAGCACCTGACCAGACCGCGCAGCAAGCACGTTGAGTCCGGCCCGACATCTTGCCCTGCGACCGGCTGCGTGTCGTGGTGATCGACGAGGTGCCTTACCTGGTTACCGCTGAATTTTCAGACGTTTGCGCAGTCCAACACGGTTGCCAAGCTGAGCCCCGCAAGCCGATACATCGCCTAATTTACATCCATCGCTATGTGAGGCCAGGATTTCGCCAGTACGCCAACCGAAAACAACCACGAACAACCGAAGAAGAGGCAGCAGACCGATTGCACACCGGGCACACCCGTCGAGCCAAGACAGGAGGATCTCGTGTTGCCTCGTGCCATTCCATGCCGGCAGATCTTTGGCTCGGACCATGCCCGGACGAAGATCAAAAACGCGGTCCGTCACGAAGACGAACCGCGTTCTGACTTGCACCTAACTTTGGTAGCGGGGACAGGATTTGAACCTGCGACCTCTGGGTTATGAGCCCAGCGAGCTACCGAGCTGCTCCACCCCGCGTTGACTTCTTAACCCTAGCGCACTGACTCCGGGGGCCGCAAAACGGCCCCCGGAGACGAGCGTCACCCGCCCGTGGTTGCGGTCGGGCTTGCGGCTGCGGACGGGCTCGCCGACGTGTTCGGCGCGGCGCCGGACTGACTGGCCGTCTGCCAACGGGCCATGGCGTCGTCGAGTGCCTTGAGGGCCTCGCCCTCCTTGACGAAGTCGCCCGCCTGCCGGGCGGCCCGCAGGTCCTTGATCGCCTTGTCGATGTCGGCGGCCGCCTGGGCGAGCTCGGGGCTGAGCTCGCTGGGCGGCTGGTTGCCCGGCGGTGTCGTTGGTGTGGTCGGCGTGCTGGGTGTGCCGCCGGTGGCTGGCGGAGCACCGTTCTTCCCTAGGGCTGCGAGGGCTTCGAGTGCTTCGGTGAGGTTGTCCTCGAGGACGACGTAGTCGCCGGCGTCACCGTAGGACATCAACACCTTCTGCAGCAGCGGCGCGGCGTTGGCCTGGCTGCTCTTCACGTAGACGGGCTCGACATACAGGATGTCGTCGGCCAGTGGTAGTGAGATCAGGTTGCCGTAGAGAACCGAGGCCTGACCGCCCCGGGTGAGCAGGGCCAACTGCTGGGAGACAGAGGCGTTGTTGACCATCCGCTGGTGCACCTGGACCGGACCGGGAACCGCCGCGTCGTCGGGGAGCTCCCAGACCTCCAGTTTGGGAGAGCCGTCGACGTACGAGGCGGAGATCAGGGCCGCCATGTTCTCCCGGTTGGCCGGGGTGACGCCGGCGGTGAGCTGGAAGCGGGTCTCCTCCTGCTCGGGCAGCTTGACGTTCAGGTAGAACGGCGGCTGCTTACCGCTCTGCGGCGAGTCCGGAGCGTTCGGCACCTGCCAGAAGTCGTCGCCGGAGAAGAACGTCCGCGCTTCGGTGACGTGGAACTTGGTGAGCAGGTTGCGCTGCACCTTGAACAGGTCGGCCGGGTAGCGGAAATGCTCGGCGAGCGCCTGCGGGATCTGGCTCTTCGGGACGATCAGGTCGCCGCCGAACGCCTTGTTCCACGCCTTGAGGACCGGGTCCTGGTCGTCGAACTCGTAGAGCGTCACGGTGCCGTCGTACGCGTCGACGGTCGCCTTGACCGAGTTGCGCATGTAGTTGACGTCATCCTTGGCCAGGGCGAACGATCCGGTGCCGGTCAGCTCGTCACGGGTCTCGGTGGCCAGGTTGATCTTCTGAGCGTACGGGTAGGTCTTGGCCGTCGTGTAGCCGTCGAGGATCCAGGTGATGCGCCCGTTGACGACGGCCGGGTACGGGTCGCCGTCGATGGTGAGGAACGGCGCGACCTTGGCGACCCGCTCGCGCGGCTCCCGGATGTACATCAGCTTGGACTCGGAGTTGACCGCGTCGGAGAGCAGGAAGTTGCTCTCGGTGTTCTTGATCGCGAAGACCATCCGCCGGAAGAACGACCCGATCTCGACGCCGCCCTTGCCCTCGTAGGTGTAGAGGACCTCGCCGCTGTTCGCGTTGTTCTGCTCCTGCGGGCGGTCGAACTCGACGTTCTTGCTCTTGCTCTCCTGACCGACGATCACGTACTCGGTGGACTGCTCGCCGTAGTAGATCCGCGGCTGCTCCGCCTTGATCAGGTCGGTCGGCTCGGCGCAGTTGCCCTGGGTCTGCCCGGAGCCGCCGAGGAAGCCGGAGACGAAGTACGGCAGACCGGTGCCGCACACCCGGTTGGCCGGCGCTGCCACCAGGCCGTAGCCGTGGGTGTAGACGGTGTGCCGGTTGATCCAGTTGCGCTGCTGGTCGGTGAGCTTGTCGTCGTTGATCTCACGGGCGCCGACCACGTAGTCCTGGGTCTTACCGTTGATCGTGTACCGGTCGACGTCCAGCTTCTCGCCGAAGTCGTAGAAGCCGCGGGACTGCTGCGACTGCGTGAACGCCTGCGAGACGAGCTGCGGGTCGATCAGCCGGACGTTCTGCGCGCTGGTGTCGGCGGCCAGCGTCGCGGGTGGGCGGCCACTGGTCGCCGTGTACTGGGCGACATCGGTGTTCTCCAACCCGAACGCCGCCCTGGTCGCCTCGATCGATCTGGCGATGTATGGCGCTTCCTTGTCCGAGAGGCTCGGCTTCACCTGGAAGTTCTGCACGGCCAGCGGGTAGATGCCGCCGATCGCCACGGCCGAGATGGCCAGCAGCGCCAGCGAGACGCCCGGCCACACCAGGTTCCGCATCACCGCGTTGGAGAAGACGATGATCGCGATCGCCACCACCACGGAGATGTAGGCGAGGATCTCCTTGGCCGGCAGCAGCGCGTTGACGTCGGTGAAGCCGGCGCCGTAGAGGTCCGGGGACACGTGCTGCTCCAGCAGCAGCGCGCGCCGGTCCAGCACGTAGGCCACCGCCTTGAGCAGCACGAACACTGCGACCAGGGTGGTCAGGTGAGCGCGGGCGGCACCGGTCATCCGGTCGCCGACGCCCTGAAGGCGCACGCCGCCGAAGACGTAGTGCACCGCCAGCGAGCCGAGCACCGCCAGCACCACCGCGGTGAAGCCCAGGCCGAGCAGGTAGCGCAGGAACGGGTACTCGAACACGTAGAACGAGATGTCGACCTTGAACTGCGGATCCTCGACCCCGAACGAGCCACCGTTACGGAACAGCATCCAGTCGCCCCAGCGGCTCTGCGCGGAGAGACCCGCGAAGAAGCCGATGACGAGACCGGTCACGGCGATCCAGGTCCCCAGGCGCGGGGCGAGGATCATCCGGTACCGCTCCAGGGTGGCCTGCTCCGCGGAATGCGGGCGCAACAGCGGCCGCAGACGGTATGCCAGGTAGAGGTTGCCGGCGACGAACAGTGTCATCACCGCACCGACGGCCAGGAACAGCACGAGGCGGGTCAGCAGCACTCCGGAGAAGACGCTCGTCTTCTCGACCTCGGAGAACCACAGGAAGTCGGTGTACGCGTCGATACCCCAACCCAGCAGCGTGAATAGTATGAAGACCCCGACCAGGACGCCGACGGTGACGCGACCGCGCCGGCTCATCCTCGGTAGAGGACTGTTACGCATGACCAACGTTGGCTCCACACTTCGTCTGGCCGGTGTTTCACCTTACGATGTCGCATCCAGCTTCGGTACGCGGCAGAACTGTCTCGTCACTCCCGGCACGTGGATCACGAGGCCGAGCACGGCTTCGGATCGTTGCCGGAGGTGAAAGCCTGTATCGCGGCGAGCGCGTCGTCCACCGTGGCCACCTCGGCCATCGGCAGGCCGGGCACGGCGTTACGCAGCGCCTCCGCACAGTTTTCCTTGGGGACCAGGAAGAGCTCGGCGCTGGCCTTCTTCGCGCCGACCAGCTTCTGCGGGATGCCGCCGATCGGTCCCACGTCGCCGTTGTCGGTGATGGTCCCGGTGCCGGCGATGACCTTCCCGCCGGTGAGATCCTCGGCACGCATCTTGTCGATGATGCCGAGAGCGAACATCAGTCCCGCGCTCGGACCGCCGATCTTGTCAAGATCAATCTCAATCTCGTACGGGTTGGGCTGCTTGGTGTCGATCTCGACACCGATCCGCGGCGTGCCGTCGGCCTCGTCGGCCTTCGAGGTGATCCGCGCCGTCCCGGGCTGACCGCCCCGGTCGTACGCCACTGTCAGCGTGGACCCCGCCGGCTTGGCCCGGACCAGCTCGATCACCTGGGCACGGTTGGTGATCGGGGTGCCGTCGACCGCCGTGATCACGTCGTCGGCCCGCAGCACGCCGTCGGCCGCCCCACCAGGGGTGACCTTGGCCACGTAGGTCAGCACGGGGTAACCCAGCTCACGCAAGGCCACCGTCTCGGCGCTGCTCTGCGACTGCTTCCACTCCTGCGCGTTCTGCTCCTGGACCTGCTTCTCGCTCTGGTCCGGCGGGTAGATCAGCTCGCGCGGCACCACCGCGTCGGAATCGCTCAGCCAACTCCGGATCGCCTGCACCAACTCGACCTGCGACTGCACATTGACAGTGGTGAGGCGCAGCTGCCCGGCCGACTCCGAGGTCTCGCCCTTCGTGACCTGAATGACCTCGGTGCCGTTGTCCGAACCGAGGGTGTCGACCGTGGGTCCGGGCTTGAGCACCACGTAGGGCATGGGTGCGACCATCACACCGGCAGCCAGCAGAGCGGTGATCAGGGCGCCGAGGATGACGGTGACACCGCGACGTCTCATGCGCGAGAGCGTACCCACCCTGTCTGAGTTCTCTCTGAGCTGACACCTCCCTCGGTCCGCTGCGGGGTTTTCGCGCGTACCGTTGGGTCGTGCCTGATATCCCGTTCGGCTTCTCCCTGCCGGGCGCTCAGCCGCCCGACCCCTCCGACCCGCAGCAGATGCAGCAGTTCATGGCGCAGCTGCAGCAGATGTTCGCCGCGCCCGGCAGTGGCCCGGTCAACTGGGACCTGGCTCGACAGGTCGCCGCCAGCCAGCTCTCGGCGTCCGGTGACCCCGCGGTGAACATGCTGGAGCGCCACCAGGTCGAGGAGGCTCTGCGTCTCGCCGACCTCTGGCTCGACCCGGTGTGCGCACTACCCAGCGGCATCCACAAGTCCGTGGCGTGGAACCGCAACGAGTGGATCTACAACACTCTCGACGTCTGGAAGAAGCTGTGCGAGCCGATAGCCGGCCGCATGGTGGGCGCGATGGGCGACCTCGTTCCCGAGGAGGCCCGCGCCCAGCTCGGCCCGATGCAGTCGATGGTCGCCACCCTCGGTGGGGCGCTCTTCGGCGGCCAGCTCGGCCAGGCCTTCGGCCAGCTCGCGGCCGAGGTGCTCTCCGCCGGCGACATCGGCCTTCCGCTCGGTCCGGCCGGCACGGCCGCGCTCGTCCCGTCCAACATCAAGGCGTACGGGTCCGGCCTCGAGCTTCCCGAAGACCAGGTGAGGCTGTATGTGGCCTTGCGTGAGGCCGCCCACCAGCGGCTGTTCGGGCACGTCCCGTGGCTGCGGGCACACGTGCTCAGCGCCGTCGAGACGTATGCGAGCGGCATCACGGTCAACCGGGAGGCGATCGAGGAGGCGATGAGCCGAGTCGACCCGAGCGATCCCGAGTCGATGCAGGCGATGGCTCTGGAAGGCATCTTCACGCCCGAGGACACCCCGCAGCAGAAGGCCGGGCTGGCCCGGCTGGAGACCGCGCTCGCCCTGATCGAGGGCTGGGTGGGCCACGTGGTCGACGCCGCCGCGGCGGACCGTCTGCCGTCGGTCGCCGCACTCGGCGAGGCGTTCCGCCGCCGCCGCGCCGCCGGCGGACCGGCCGAGCAGACCTTCGCCGCCCTGGTCGGTCTGGAACTGCGCCCACGCCGCCTGCGTGAGGCGGGCGCCCTGTGGGCGGCCGTCACCGATCACCGCGGCATCCCCGGCCGGGACTCCCTCTGGGATCACCCCGACCTGCTGCCCACCGACGAGGACTTCGCCGACCCGGAGGCGTTCGCTCGCGGCCGCACCGACTGGGACATCAGCGAACTCGACGGCCTCGAGGACGGCCCCAAGGAGGACTGACGCTCACCGGGGCGCCCGTGGGGCGCCCCGGTGGTTCAGCCTGCCCGTTCCCTGTGTCCGCGCCGGGCCCACCGCCGGCCGCCGACTCGCGCTCCGGACGAGACTCCCGCACCCATACGCGGTTCCCGGAACGCCGGCGGGCGGGGCCGTCAACCGCCGAGGAGGGTGCGGGTGTTCTCCCAGCCTTCCAGGGCCGGGTCGAGGGTGGTCAAATCGGCCGGGCCGCGAAGGCGGCGCCACTGCGGGGTGGAGGTGACCTCGCCGGGAGAGGGCGCGGTCCTCCGCAGTGCCGGGGCCGAGCCGTCGTCAAGGTCGTGGTCGGCCAGCCAAGCGGGGGCGGGCAGGCTGGTGGCCACCCCGAAGAGGCCGCCGCCCGGGCCGCCCGCAGCCACCGCGACCGCTTTGCCGTCGAGCGGGCGAAGCAGCTTGCCCAGGGTCATCCCGGGCACGTCGGGAGCATCGGCGGCGATCACCGCGGCCTGATCGAAGCCGTCCTCGGCGGCGGCCCTGAGCACCGGCAGGACGGTCGGCGCCGGGATCTCGTAGATGCGCATGCCGGGCCAGGCGATCTCCTCGGCCAGGGCCCGGTCCTCGGCGGTCGTGGCGATCGCGGCCTCCGCTTGGGCCAGCCTCGCCAGCAGGTCGACCACGTCCTCGGCCATGGCGGTCCGCCAGGCGGTCCGATCGACACCCGGAGGGCTCCACGGAACCGGTACCAGCATTGCCACAACCACCCGCCGAGTCACGCTGTAACCCTATCGACCGACGGCCGGTTCCCTCCGCCGACGCCGGGCCACAGCTTCCGCTCGGTCTGGTTCTTGCTGCTCTCCGGCCTTCGGAACACCTCTAGGTCCCGCTCGGTCGCAGGTCCGGAGCTGCCCGGCCACAAGCCACACGATCGGTGGTTTTTTCAGCTAATTCACAGAAGTTTTTCAGATCAGGCGCTGCCGAGAAGCCGTTCACGGCTCCTCAACAAGACGACGCCACACAACCGGGCGGCACGGAGCCACAGGAGCGGGCGGAAGCCGTTCACTGCGCGCAATGAGCGGCTCAGCAACACGGCGCCACACGAACCGGCGCGGCGTCACACGAACCCGCACGAACCGGCGAAGCCGCACGAACCCGCGAAGCCGCACGAACCAAAACGCGGTGCCGTTCGGTGTGCACGGCAGTTCTTCAACGACACGGCACCGCGTGAAGCGGGCGGCGCGGGGCCACGCGAGCGGGTGGAAGTCGTTTGCTGGCATCCGACGGCTCCACGAGAACAGGCGGGGTGCAACGTCGGCCGGACGGGCTCTGAGGTCATGGGGGCCGTTGCGATCGGGGGCTGGAGAGAGCGTGCGGGGAGCACGGAGGGTGACCCACCACGACGATCTCACCCGGCCCGACCGGCTCGTCGCGCCGCAGGCGCGCCGCGGCAGGGAGTGGCAGGGAGCAGATCTTGCCGTTCGGGGGACACGCAGCCGTACCGATGAAGGGGTTTATTCGGCCATCACCAGCGTGCCGGCCGCAGCGACGCCCTCCAGGTAGCCGCGGGCGCGTTCGGCCTTGGGGAAGCGGTTCACGAGGTCCCAGAAGCGGGTGTTGTGGCTGGGTACGACCAGGTGGGCCAGCTCGTGCAGGAGCACGTAGTCGATGACCCAGTCGGGCATCTCCTGAATGCGGTGGGAGATACGGATGGTCGCGTCGTCGGGGGTGCAGGAACCCCATCGCCCGTTCTGGTTGGTGACCCAGCGCACGCTTGCCGGAACCACGAGCTCGGCGTGATCGGCGAGGTAACGGCTGGTCAGGCGGCGGGCGCGGGCCAGCAACTCGGCGTCGGTGCATCGCAGACGTTCCTCGCGGGCGGCGAGCCGGGCGAGCATCCGCTCCACCCACTCCGTCTCCTCCGCACGGGAGAATCGGTCTGGGATGAGGACCACGACTCGCTCACCGTCGCGATACGCGGACACCGTCCGTCGCCGGCGCTGGCTGCGCCGCACTTCCACGACAGGTTTGCGCGCGCGCGCCATTACCGGCTCGCGCGGCCCAGATTCGGGTTCACGTTGAGACGCTAATCCGCCGCACCCCTGTTACCGCAAGAGTACGGACAATGACTGTCACGGAAATGCGCACTTCGCCCGCATATACCCGAAAAAATTTTCCCCACCGGCAACATCGGTGACATTCGTCAACCTAGACCATCGTCGACACATGAGCCCAACGGGCCCGGCTGTCCGTTTTGTGCCTTTACGATGGGAATCGTCGGCGTGTCCCGGCAAAACTGGCTATAAAGGGTACTTAGGACCGGCACACTCACGTCGTCGGCGACACCGCCGACGCTGCGCTGACATGGAACCGCCCTGACCTGGGTAAGTGAGCGCCCCTGACGGGGGTCACAGTGACCGCCCCGGACAGGGTGGCCACATTCGCGTGGCCGCAAGGCGGTCCAGCGCCGCAAAGAGGTTCGCGCCCGCCGCCGCGAACGAGGCACCGGGCCGGGCGGCCGACGATACGACGAGGAGGAACCGTGGCCGACACCACGTACAACGGCTACTGCGTCAAGTGCAAGGAGAAGCGTGACTTCCAGGGCAACGTGGAGGTCTCCAAGACCGGCATGAACATGGCCAAGGGCAAGTGCCCGGTCTGCGGGACGACGATGAACCGGATCCTGGGCAAGGCCAAGGCATGACCCGCCACCACCGGGGAGGCGGCCACCGCGGCCACCTCCCCGGTGGCCGGCTGCCCGTAACCGTGTTCACTCAGACACGTTGAGTCAACTGGATGCACACACTGCCTGTGGATAACTCGCCCCCAGGCTGTGGACAACCTCACTCACAGCGGCTGAGCCTGTGGATAACATCACCCCTGCGCAGCTTCGCAGTGACACCCTGTCACCCATGAACCGGACACCGCTGCCCCGGCCCACCCTGGTCCCCGGGCTGCCCCGCTTCTGGCGCACCGCCGGCGAGCTGCAGCTCGGACTGGATCCCGCGCATGCCGTGCTGCTGCACCTGCCCGACGCACGCGCCGCCGGGCTCCTCGACCTGCTGGACGGTGAGCGGGCCGAGCGGCTCGTCCTGGTCCGCGCCGCCGAGCTGGGCATACCGCCGGCCGAGGCGCTCACCCTGCTGGACCTGCTGCACGAGGCGGGCCTGGTGCTGCCCGCCTCGTCGCTGCTGCCCGCCGCCCTGCCGGCCGCCGTGCGGAATCAGCTCACCGCCGAGGCCGCCGCCCTGGCCCTCGGCCGGGCCGCCCGCTCCCGCGTCCCGGGCACCGATCGCTCCGGTCCGTCGCCCGCCCAGATCCTGCGCCGCCGCCGGGAGGCCCGCGTGGTGCTCAACGGCCGGGGCAGGCTCGGCTCCACCATCGCGGTGGCACTCGCCCAAGCCGGCGTCGGGCACGTCCACGCCGATCTGTCGGGCGTGGTCGGGCCGGCTGAGATCACCGGCACCCCACTGCTCGCCACCGACGTGGGGCAGCCCCGTCACAGTGCCGTCACAGCGGCGATCGAGCGGATCGTGCCGGGCACCGGGGTGCACCCCGTCCGGCGCTCCCCGGCGTCCCTGGTCGTCCAGTTGGCCCACGACGAGCCGCCCGCCCTGGTCGCCGCCGGTCACGCGGCGCGGCGTCAACCGCACCTGTCCGTCACGGTGCGCGACGGCGTCGCGGTGATCGGGCCGCTCGTGCCGGCCACCGGCGCACCCTGTCTGAACTGCCTCGACCTGCACCGCAGGGAGCGCGACGACGGCTGGAGCGGCGCCGCGCCCCCGCCCGCGCCGGACGGGACCGAACCCTGCACGGTGACCACGTTGCTCGCCGCCACGGCGTTCGCGGCCGGCGAGGCGCTGGCCTTCCTGGACGGCGCCACGCCGGAGACCCTCGGGGCGGCGGTGGAGATCTCCACGCCCGGACGATTCCGTCGCCGGACCTGGCCACCGCATCCGCGATGCGGTTGTCAGCGGGGCCGTCGAAGGCCAACCTTCACCGGACCTTCACCGCATAACCACCAAACCACCGTGCGACAGGCCGGGTGAAGGCCGGATGTCGGTCACAATGATCTGGTGACGGACATACCGCGCCGCGCCGCGTCCCGGACAGCGAAGCTCGCCGCACTTCCGCTCGGCTTCGCCGGGCGCGCAGCCCTCGGTCTCGGCAAACGTGCCGTCGGCATAGCGTCCGACGTCATCTCCGCCGACATCCAGCAGCGCACCGCCGAGCAGATCTTCAGCGTGCTGGGCCAGCTCAAGGGCGGAGCGATGAAATTCGGCCAAGCCCTGTCGGTTTTCGAGGCCGCACTGCCCGAGGAGATGGCCGGCCCCTATCGCCAGGCCTTGACCAAGCTCCAGGAGGCCGCGCCGCCGATGCCGGTGGCCAACGTGCACAAGGCGCTGGCCGAGCAACTGGGCCCGGACTGGCGGGACAGGTTCGCCGAGTTCGACGACAGCCCGGCTGCCGCCGCCAGCATCGGGCAGGTGCACCGGGCCGTGTGGAAACTGCCGCCGGCCCGCCGCAACGCAAAACCGAAGTTGCTGCCGGTGGCTGTGAAGGTGCAGTACCCGGGCGCCGGTGACGCGCTGATCACCGACCTCAAACAGCTCTCCCGCCTGGCCGGCATGTTCAAGATCATTCAGCCGGGGATCGATGTGAAACCCCTGCTGGCCGAGCTCCGGGACCGGATCACCGAGGAGCTCGACTACGAGATGGAAGCGGAGACCCAGCGGGCCTTCGAGGAGGCGTACCGGGGCGATCCGGAGATCTTCGTGCCCCGGGTGGTGGCCTCCGCCCCACGGATCCTGGTCACCGAGTGGGTGGACGGCACCCCGCTGGCCGACGTGATCACCGGCGGCACGCCCGCCGAGCGTGACGAGGCCGGCCGGCTGATGGCGATCCTGCACTTCTCCGCACCCGGCCGGGCCGGTCTGCTGCACGCCGACCCGCATCCCGGAAACTTCCGGATCCTGCCCGACGGCCGGCTCGGCGTCATCGACTTCGGCGCGGTGGCCCGGCTCCCCGACGGCCACCCGGAACCGATCGGCCGTCTGGTCCGGCTCGCCCTCGACGGCCAGGCACAAGCAGTCGTCGACGGACTGCGCGACGAGGGTTTCGTCAAGGCGACCGACGACCTCGACGCCGAAGCGCTGCTGGAGTTCCTGCTCCCGATGATCGAACCGGTCGCGGTGGAGCGGTTCCGCTTCACCCGGAGCTGGCTGCGCTCGGAGGCGACCAGGCTCACCAATCCCCGCGGTCCGGCCTACCAACTCAGCCGGCGGCTCAATCTGCCACCGTCCTACCTGCTCATCCACCGGGTGACCCTGGGGTCGATGGGGGTGCTCTGCCAGCTGGAGGCGGAGGCCTCGTATCGCGAGATCCTGCAGAAATGGCTGCCAGGCTTCGCCCCCGCCATTTGATCAATCGCCCCTAAAAGATCATGGGCGCTGTCGTCGGTGGCGATACGTTCGACCGAACCCGTTCGCCATCATTGGCGTACTCCGATATGAAGAATCCACGGTCAACCACCATGACCCCTGGTTCGAACAAGGAGTGCAGCCAAGATGGAGCGACCTTCGACGGAAGAACTGACGCTCGTCGCCGACTGCGTGGATCTCTGGACGGCGGGCGAGATGAAGCTCAAACCACTGGCCGCTCATTACCGAACCGTGGTCGCCTCCATCTCCACAGCCGAGCGGCATCTCGGCGCGCTGTGGCGATCTGAAATGGTCGGCGGCCCGTACGGCCCGGCACGAAGCGCGTGGGAGTCTCTCGCCGAGACCGCGATCGCGATGCTGCGAGAGACCGCCGACAATCTCGAGGCGACCGGCGACGCGCTGGTGATGGCATCCGAGATGTACGCGGAGACCGAGGACATCAACGCCGAGGCGATCCGGAAGATGAAGGCGCCTGTCATCGCAGCCGCGACCTATGATCCGGCCACGCCGCCCGAACCAGGAGGCGTGGCCCGATGAGCTATGCCGAACTGCGCCAGCACGCACAGCGGATCGAGGAGCTCGCATTCGAGACGGCTATCAAGCAGTTGCGGATCGAGATGCTCCCGAGCGGCAGATACATCGCCCCGGACAGCTCACCGATCTCCGACGAGTTCGTCGAACTCGTACGGGAACAGAACTCGGGGATCGCCGCGATGTTCGAACCTTTTCTCGATCTACCCGACCCGGCATCATTGGCCCTCATGCACGAACAGCTCATGGAGGCCGCTCAGGCACTGGCCAGCGGACCCAACGGATCAATTGATCCGGTGCATGGGCTGAAATTCGTCGCCAGTGGCGAGATGAACAAGATCGACCACGTGAAGACGACGCTCCGCGAGTGGCGCGGCGGTGGAGCCGAGGTCTTCAAGGCCTCCTTCCTGGAGCCGTTCACGGATGTGGTCGGTAATCATTTCAGCCTGGTCGCCACCCTCATGGCCGCGATCAAGGCTGAGGAGATCCTGTGGGAGGAATGCCGTAAGAATCTGGACGAGTTGGCGCACGAGGCGATCAATGCATTCGATTCCATGGGTGACCATGGCTCCGCCTCGGCAGTCATCCTGTTGAGTCTGGCGTCGTCGATCGTCTCGGTCGGCGCCGCGATCACGACCGGAGGAGCGTCCGCAGCGCTCACCGCGGTCGGAGCTGCCACACAGGTCGCCGGAACCGTCGTGGACAAGATGCCCGCGGAGGAGGCGCCGGCGATACGACTCGATGCGAAGACTCCGTACGAACTCCGGCAGCAGATCCTTGAGGGTCTGTACGAGATCGCCTTCCATGTGCTCCGCAAGGAGCAACAGATCGCCGACGCGATGATCATGAGTTCCGAGACCGTGGCGAGGATGCGAACCGACTTCGTCTCCCCGCGCCCGACGCTCGCGGACCTGTCGAGGAGGACCATCCTCACCGATCAGGGACTGGGGCACAACGCATGAGGGGCAGACGAACCCGGATCGCCATTGCTGCGGCCATCGCATTGGCCACCTCGGGTTCTCTGGCCGGCTGCTTCCGCTCGGCGCCGGAGCAGCCGGTAAAACCCCTCTGCCCGATCGCCGCGCCACCATCTCAGCAACTCGGAGCCGAAACCGCCGGTGTTCGGGTCGTGGAGACAGGTTTCACCAGAGTCGGTGGATTCGGTACCGCGAAAGTCAGTATGGGCGCACTCATCCGAAACGACTCGGACAAGGTCGCCTATCGTACGTTGGTCACCTTCGACGCCGTCGATGCGGCCGGCCGGTCGGTGATCCACGATGACCATCGCCTTTTCCGCACTCAGCTAGTTCCGGTGATATCGCCCGGCGATACCCTGCCCGTCGGAAGCGCCAGCCTCCTCGACGAGGCCGCTCAGAGCCGGGAAAGTCAGATCGCGTCGATCAACGTGACCGCCCACGTCATCCAGTGGCTGGATCCGAACCCCCGCGCCGAAGGGCTCGCCAAGGTGACCGCCGAGGTCGTGGCCGGAAGCGGCAAACGCGACGACAGCGGAAAGGGCGAGATCACCTATGACTTCGAATCTCCGAGTTGCGCCCCGATGACCTCGCGAGGCGTGTCGATGGTCTTTCACAGTGAGTCGGGGGACATCCTCGGGGGCAGTCTGGCTAGTCCGACGTCGTGGCTCACATGCGAACCCGGCATCAACAGCGGCAAGCGGGAGATCATCTCCCAGTCCGACATTCCGGCCGGTGCCGATCTCGACCGCACCTCGATCACCGTCTACTGCGACTTCGATCGGGCGCAGCCCTCGCTGGCTTCCGGTAGTCCCTACAACTGACTTGAGCACGCCACGCAAGACGGCCCTGCAGGGGAACAACACGTAGGCATCGCCGGGTTCCTCACCGGCGGTGTCCCGAGAACCGGTGTGTGGTTCGGGCGCGAGTCGCGCCCGAACCACACACCGGGACGGCCTTCCCGGCGGTCGGCACCCGGTGTGGGTGTGGCTACGCCTGCGGCGGGTGTCGACCGCAAGAACGCGCCGTCCCGCCGCCGGAAGGCTGAGCGCATCAGGGAGAAGCCTCGAGATGGCTACGTGTTACCCGTCTGCGCGCCCTAACGGCCCGTCCGCTTGGACGGGCCGTTAGTTCATCAAGGGTCTGTCACTAGAGCCCGACACCGCGATCCCTGGTAGCCCGCCTGCGGGCGTCCATCGTGATCTGGTGGGAGGAGCGGTAGGCCTCAGGTGCACGGTCACTCTGAGGCCGACGCATTCGGGCACGGGACAACGCTTCTTGGATGAGTCTCATCTTCGGGGCTCCACTCGGGTTCATCTCGTTACTCGGCTTTCGGATCTCGATCACGGGTGTGGGGAGGGTGTGCATTTCAGGCCGCCAGGCGGACCGAATTGCGGGAGTCGAGACCGTTCGCGGCGAGCCGCTCCTCGACCTCGACGGCGAGCTCGGCGTCGCGAGCGACGTCGGCCTTACGCGGACGGCCACGGGGCCGCTTGCGCGGAACCACGGCGCCGCGCTCGAAGATCTCTCCACCCCAGACACCCCAGGGCTCCGCACGGTCGACCGCACCGGCCAGGCACTCGGCGCGCAGCGGGCAGTCCCCGCAGAGCGACTTGGCCAGCTCCAGCTGGGCCGGGGAGTCGGAGAACCACAGGTCCGGGTCGAACTTCCGACAGGGCAGGTTCGCCTCGATGTCGACGGTCAGGTCGATCGGGGCCAGCGCCAGACTCATAAAGCCCGGTCACCTCTCTCTTCTTCTCGATCTTCTGGATCGTGTTTCAGGTGTTGCACCGGCGGTCAGCCGGCCAAAAAGACTTGAGGCCGCGGATCCCATTTCTGGGTTCCGCGGCCTCGAGGTGAGCCGGAGGTCTGTTTGTCAGACCGGCCTTCCTCGAGGCGGGACACCGCTGCCACCATCCGTGTAACGCTTGCTGGAGATGGTGTTGCTGCCCTTGAAGCCAGTGGTCCCGTTGTTTCCGCCCGCACGCACCAGGGTCGCTTTGCCCAGCTCGGCCTGGGGACGGACCTGGTGCACCCGCGGAGCCTGGGCGAG
Organism: Actinoplanes sp. NPDC049802; assembly: GCF_040656595.1. Taxonomy (NCBI): domain Bacteria; kingdom Bacillati; phylum Actinomycetota; class Actinomycetes; order Micromonosporales; family Micromonosporaceae; genus Actinoplanes; species Actinoplanes sp. NPDC049802. Next base: position 104,594 of record NZ_JBFAMR010000014.1, on the reverse strand, counting down.
CGCTGCCGCGGTCGGCAGGGCCCGGACGGGCTCGGACGGGATCCGCTCAGCGGCCAGCAGCGCCAACGGAGCGGCGGTGGTAGGCAGCGAGGCGGGCAGAGGCCAGGCAGCAGCCGGCAGCATCGACGGAACTGTCATCGTGATGTTGAGCTTCATCGTTGCCACCTGCCTCTCCATGACCTTGCATTCGTGGTTAGAACTACGTGGTTTCAGCCCAAGCGAACGAACCGCTCGCCAAGACGTATCCTGAGGCTATGCCTGCCCTACACGGGAGGGCAAACGAATTAACGCACTAGTTTCCGAAGTTTTTTGTCGCAAGATCATCTGGGCTGGCTCCGGCCACCAGGGCGAAGACCGCGTCGCCGTACTGGCCCAGCTTGCGGGGGCCGATCCCGGCGATCGCGAGCAACTCCGCCGGACCCGTCGGGCGGCGCTCCGCCACGGCCACCAGGGTCGCGTCGGTGAACACCACGTACGCAGGGACTTTGAGCTCGGCGGCAGTGCTCGCGCGCCACACCTGGAGACGCGCGTAGAGGTCCTCGTCGAGGTCGGACGGGCAGGTGGGACAACGGCCCAGCTTGCGGTCGGCGCCGGCCAGCAGGGTCGCGCCGCAGATCCGGCAGGAGGACACCTGCACCCGGCGCCGGTCGGTTTTCCGACTCCGGTCCACCGGGGCACGTTCGTCGGACATCGAACGTTCCAGCTGCGGAAGGAACCGGCACGGCCGACGGGCCCGGCCACCGGGAGAGCGGGACTGGCCGTACGAAAGCCAGAGCAGTTCACGGGCCCGGGTCACGCCCACGTAGAGCAGGCGACGTTCCTCTTCCAGCTGCTCAGCGGTTTTCGCGTACGTCGTCGGCAGGGTCCCGTCGGCGAGGCCGACGAGGAAGACGGCGTCCCATTCGAGACCCTTCGCCGAGTGCAGAGAAGCCAATGTGACTCCTGCCACAGTAGGCGCGTGCTGTTGCTCGGCACGGCGGGCCAGCTCGTCGTTGAAGGCGGACAGCGACACCTCCCGCTGGACCCGTCCCGCCTCGCCGATCGGCAGGATCCGCGGTTCGGCGGCGTACTCCTCGGCGAGGGTGACCAGCGCGGCGAGCGCCTCCCACTGCTCGCGTGCGGCGCCGCCCGGCGGGGGCTGGCTCCGGTTCCACCCGGTCGCGGCGAGCGCCTCCACGACCGCCTCGACGAGCGGGGTCTCACCGGGGATGGACCGCACGCCGGCACGCAGCGCGACCATCGCCTGCCGGATCTCGGCACGCTCGAAGAACCGTTCGGCGCCCCGCACCACGTAGGGCACCTCCGCCTCCGCGAGCGCCTCCTCGTACGCCTCGGATTGCGCGTTGGTCCGGAACAGCACCGCGATCTCGCTCGCCGGGGTGCCCGCCGCGATGAGCTCCCGGCACCGCCGCGCCACCGCGGCGGCCTCGCCCGGCTCGTCCAGGAAGACCTTGCGTTCCGGCTCGGGGCCGGGCGGCCGCTGCCCGACCAGCTCCAGGCGCAGTTTCGCCTCGGTGCCGCGGGCCTGCCGGATCACCGCGTTGGCCAGCCCCACCACCTGCGGGGTGGAGCGGTAGTCGCGGACCAGACGGACCACCACGGCGTCACGGCGCTGCCGCGGAAAATCGATCAGGTACGCCGAGGTGGCCCCGGTGAACGAGTAGATGGTCTGACTGGCGTCGCCGACCACGGTCAGGTCGTCGCGCCCGCCCAGCCAGGCGTCGAGCAGCCGCTGCTGGAGCGGGTTGACGTCCTGGTACTCGTCGACGACGAAGTGCCGGTACTGGGCGCGGATCTGCTCGGCGACGTCGGTGTGTTCCTCGATGCCCCAGACCGCGGCGCGCAGCAGATCCTCGAAGTCGATCACACCCTGGCGGCGTTTCAGCGACTCGTAGGCGGCGAACACCTCGGCCACCCGGGCCGGTTCGAACGGCGGTTCACGCAGCGCCTTGGCCGCGGCCACCACGTACTCCCCCGGCTCGACCAGCGACGACTTGGCCCACTCGATCTCGCCGGCCAGGTCGCGGGCGGCGGCCCGGTCGGCGCGCACCCCGGCGCGGGCGGCCGCGAGACCGACCATGCGTGCCTTGCTCTCCATCAGCTCCGGCATCTGCCGGCCCTCGAGCAGCCGCGGGGCGAAGTAGCGGACCTGCCGCATCGCGGCCGCGTGGAAGGTACGCGCCTGCACCCCGGCCGTGCCGAGGGCGGTGAGCCGGGCCCGCATCTCGGCGGCGGCCCGCGCGGTGAACGTCACGGCCAGCACGTGCCGCGGGCTGATCTCGCCGGAGAGCGTCCGGTAGGCGATGCGGTGGGTGATCGCACGGGTCTTGCCGGTCCCCGCTCCCGCGAGGATGCAGACCGGCCCAGCGGGCGCCGTCACCGCTGTCCGCTGTTCCGGGTCGAGCCCGGCCAGCACCCCTTCACTCCGCACGGTAGGGAATCATGACACCCGTCCGGGGTGTTGTGCTTGTCAGACGCACTGCCGTGTGACCTGTATCGAAGGAGCCCTGACCGATGCTGACCATGTACTCGACGTCCTGGTGTGGGTACTGCCACCGCCTCAAGTCGCAGCTCGACCGCGAGGGCATCGCCTACGACGTCGTCGACATCGAGCAGGACGAGGCCTCGGCCGCGTTCGTTCGCAGCGTCAACGGAGGAAACCAGACCGTGCCGACACTGAAGTTCGCAGACGGCTCGGCGCTCACCAACCCGTCGATCGTCCAGGTCAAGCAGCACCTCGCCGCCATCGCGGTCTGATCACGAAAAGGCCGCCCCGGCCCCGGGGCGGCCTTTCGCGCGAGTCTCAGGGAATCAGCGCCGGGATGCTCGAGTCGAGCAGGCCACGCTCCTTGAGCGCGCCGTAGAGCGGCGTGGTCTCCGGGTTGTGGCCCCACTGGTGGTCGCCGTCACCGTTGCCGAAGCCGCCGAGCAGTTGCTTCTGCACGTCGTTGAGGCCCGACCAGGCCGGCGTGTTCGGCAGGTCCGCGTTCTCGTCGCGCATCGCGATCCAGCGTGGGGTGTAGCCGAAGAACGCGCCGACGCGGGTGATGTCGGAGTAGTTGTCCGATCGGGCGTGCCAGATGCGGCGGTCGAAGACGACCAGGTCACCGGCGTTGGCGGTGATCTGGACGGCGCCCTCGGGCTGCGGCCACGGGACGCCGCGGCTCGGCGGCCCCGGCAGCCAGTTGGTCTTGTGACTGCCGGGCAGGACGGTGAAGTTGCCCCGGCCGGTCTCGCTCACGTCAGAGAACCAGTACGCCAGCTTGACCGACAGCATCGGCCGCGGGTCGGTCTCGATCTCCCGGTTCTGCCGGCCGCCGTCCTGGTGCCAATGCCACCACTCCTGCTGCTTCTCGTGCAGCTGCGGGTGGACGTCGATGTGCGAGTGGTAGATGTGCAGGTTCCACCCGAGCAGCGACCAGATGTACTTGAAAGCCTTGGGGTGGTCGATCAGGAAGGCCAGCTCGGGCACGTGAGCGATCGGCGACAGCTGGTGCAGCGCACCGGTCGCGCTCAGCTTGCCCTCGGCCCGGCACTTCTCGTAATACCCCAGGATCGCGGCCCGGCCGGCCTCGATCTCGCTCTCACTCAGCACCGACGACACGACGATGTAGCCGTCGCGATCGAACGCCTCCCGCTCCTCCGCGGACATCGGCGTCCACGCTGGCGCCTCCACCTGAGTCATCGCTTCCCCTCTCGTCTTTGAAAGGAAGACGCGATGGACCCTCGGATTGGTTGCCGGCTAACCGGAAAAAGTTTCCCAATCTTCGAGGAGCCACTTCTCGATCAGGTAGAACGCGATCGAGGCGTTCATCGGCAGTCCCCACGGGCCCTCACCCGCGATCATCTTCGCGACGTCCTCCCGGGTGAACCAGTGCGCCTCGTCGATCTCCTCCGGGTCCAGGCGCAGCGGCTGACCGGGGTCGGCGATGCCGTGGAACCCGAGCATGAGCGAACCGGGGAACGGCCAGGACTGGCTCCCCTCGTACCGGATCTCGGAGAGGGCGATGCCCACCTCCTCGTGCACCTCACGGGCGACCGCCGACTCGGCCGACTCGCCGGCCTCCACGAAGCCCGCGAGGCAGGAGAAACGCCGGCCGCTGCCCGGCCGCTCCGGCCAGGCCGCGTTGTGGCCGAGCAGACAGCGCCCACCGGGGCCGGGCATCCCGTCGTGCACCAGGATGATCATCGCCGGGTCGGTCCGCGGCCACATCATGTGGCCGTCCGGGTCCACCCGCGCCCAGCCCGCCTCCACCACGGTGGTCGGCTTCCCGCTCCGCGGTGAGAACCGGTGACTGCGATGCCAGTTCCCCAGAGCGACCGCTGTGGTCAGCAGACCGGTGTCGCGGGCGTCGAGCAGGTGCCCGACCTGGCGCAGATCCATCGCCCGGGCGCCCTCGCCCGCAGTGAGCGGGGCGTCGACGGCCCAGAACGGGGTGCCGTCCGGGCCGACGCCCAGGAACCAGCGCTCCCCCTCCGGCGCCTCCGACGGCGGCACCAGGATCAGCGCCGAGCCGCCGTCCGGGCCGTCGGTGACCAGCGCCCGGCCGCCCTTGTCCAAGTCGACGACGACGACCTGGCCACGGTCCCAGGCGGCGGTGAGCCAATCGGAGTCCCGGCGGTGGTGAGCGGCCCGGTCCAAGGTGGTACGCGCGAGCGGCGGAGCGCCCAGCGGTTCGGAACCTGTCAAGATGCGCTGCGCTCCACGACGGTCAGGGCGGCGAGCTGAGCCTCGATCTTCTCGGCGTCGCCGAGGACCACGGTCACCGCGCGGGACGGGGCGAGGTACTTCGCGGCCGCCGCGGCGACCTCCTCACGGGTGGCGGCCGACAACGCCGCCGAATGCTCGCGCAGGTGGTTGAGGCGAAGCCCGAAGCCGGCATAGATGCTGGCCAGCCCGGCCAGGCCGGACTGGGTCGACATACCCAGGCGGAGGGTGCCCAGCGCGTACCGGCGGGCCTGCTCCAGCTCCTCCTCACCGGGCGGGAGGCTGGCGATGCGGCCCAGCTCGTACTGCGTCTCGAGCAGGGACGGGCCGGTCACCTCGGTGGCCACCTCGGCGGCGGCGAGCAGGGCGGAACCGGCGACGAAGTGCTCGATCGACGAATACGACCCGTAGGTGTAGCCCTTGTCCTCCCGGATGTTCTCCGTCCACCGGGACGAGAAGTAGCCGCCGAAGACCAGGTTGGCCAGGCTGAGCGCGGCGTAGTCGGGGTCGGTACGGGTCAGCGCGGGCAGGGCGATCCGCAGCGAGGACTGCACCGAGCCGGGGCGGTCCACCAGCAGCAGCGGGCCGGTCTCCAGCGCCGGGGTGGGCGGGAGCGTCCCGTCCGCGGCGCTGCCGGTCCAGCCGCCGAGGATCTTCTCCGCGGTGTCGATGGCCTGCTCCGGGTCGATGTCGCCGACCAGCACCAGGACCGCGCCGTACGGGCGGATGCGGTCGGCGTGCAGCTCGCGCAGCGGGCCGGGGGAGACGGCTTGGACCTCTTCCGGGCCGGGGGTCTGGACCGCGTACGGGTGAGCGCCGTACATCCGTTTGAGAAGTGCCACCCGGGCCAGGTGGGTGGGCTGGCTCAGGGCGACCTGGATGTGGTCGGCCAGCCGCTCCCGTTCGGTGACCACCTCGGCTTCCGGGTAGGTGGCGTCGGTGAGCACCGCGGCGAGCAGTTCCAGCGTCCGGTCGAGGCCGGCGGCCAGGGCGTTGCCGGTGATCAGCAGCCGGTCCGGGTCGAGGCCGGCGGCCAGGCTGCCGCCGACCGCCTGGAGCTCGGCCGCGATGTCGATGCTCGACATGCCCCTCGTACCGGTGAACAGCGCCTGCGAGAGCAGGGTGGCCGGGGCCAGCGGCGCCCGGCCGAACGGGATCCGCAGCCGCACCTCGACCAGCGGCACGGCGGACCGGCGGATGGCGATCACGGTGAGACCGTTGGGGAGGGTGCGCTCCCGCTCCAGCGGCAGGTTCAGCTCGGCGTCCGGCACCAGGTCCGGCAGAGTCTTGGTCACGCGAGAACCCCCGGGATCACGTCGGCGAAGGCGCGGCGTTCCGGCCGCGAGATGGTCATGCCCCGGCTCCCGGGATCACGTCGGCGAAGGCGCGGCGCTCCGGCCGCGAGATGGTCATACCCCGGCTCCCGGGATCACTTCGACGGAGGCGCGGCGTTCCGGCCGCAGGGTGGCCGCGGCGGCGACGATCTTCTCCGCGGGCACCTCGCTGATCAGCTTGGGCAGATCATTCAGCAGCTCGGGACGGCTGCGCTGCAGCTCCAGCACCGCCATCGGCAGTGCCCGGCCGAGCACGTCGTCGGTGCCGTGCAGCAGGCGGGTCGCCATCCGGGCCTGGGTCCGGTCCAGCTCGCCGGCCTTGAGCCCGTCGGAGGCGAGCCGGTCGAGCTCCTCGTCGATGGTCCGGAGCACCTTGTCGGCGTCGCCGCCGGGCGGCAGGTGTGCCTGGAGGAGCAGCGCGGTCGGGTTGCGTACCTGGTACTCGTCGCCCATGAAGCCGATGTAGCCGCCCATGGTGGTGGCCGTGCGGTCACGCTGGACCAGGCGCTCCACGAGCCGGGAGGCGTCACCGTCGGTGAGCACCTCGGCCAGCACCACGAAGGGAAGGTAGTCGTCGAAGGCGCCGATCGGATCCGGCACCCGCCAGCCGCCGGCGACCGCGGGCAACGGGGCGATGCGATCCGTGTACGACTCGCGGATCTCCGCCGTCAGGTCCGGCTCGGCGAAGTCGGGCAGCAGCGGGGCCGGGCGGGCGGGCACGTCCCCGAAGTGGCGCTCGATCATGACGGTCGCCTCGGCCACGTCGAAGTCGCCGGCCACCGACAGCACCGCATTGCCGCAGGCGTAGTAGCGGTCGAAGAATCCCTGCGCGTCCTCGACGGTGGCGCTCTCCAGGTCCTCGAACGAGCCGTACCCGTCGTGCGCGTTGGGGAAGGTCCGGAACATCACCGGGGGCAGTCTGAGCCAGGGGAATCCGCCGTACGGCCGGCTCAGCACGTTGACCCGGATCTCCTCCTTGACCACGTCGACCTGGTTGCGCAGGTTCTCCTCGGTGAGCCGGGGGCCGCGCATGCGGTCGGCCTCGAGGAACAGCGCGCGCTCGAGGCCGCCGGACGGCAGGACCTCGAAATAGTCGGTGTAGTCGAGGTGGGTGGAACCGTTGAAGCTGCCGCCGGCGCCCTGGACGTGGCGGAAGTGTGCCAGCTTCTCCAGGTTCTCCGAGCCCTGGAACATCAGGTGCTCGAAGAGGTGGGCGAACCCGGTGCGGCCTTCCGGCTCGCTGCGGATGCCGACGTCGTAGACGACCGCCACGCCGACGACGGGGGCGCTGCGATCCGGGGAGAGGACCACGCGCAGACCGTTGCCGAGGGTGAACCGCTCGACCGGGTATTTCGTCGCGGGGATCTTGATTCTGGGCGCCACGGTACGAATCTAGCGGACTCGTCTCCGTAACCGAACGGCGACACCGAGTAAATACATCAATATCCGTTCCCGATCTACCGCCGCGAATCGGACGGGCGTCACACGACACGGACTTGACCAACCCCACCCACTTGACCCAGTATTCCCATCCAACAGGTAGGCAAAGTCGGGAAAGGGGGCCGCTCGCCGTGTACGTCTCGGCACGCACGGACTACGCCGTTCGGGCGATGCTCGCGGTCACCGCCGAGCACCCCCACCTGGCCAAGGCCGCCGGACTGGCGGCCGCACAGGGGATCCCGCTGAGCTTCCTGCAGGGCATCCTGCTCGATCTGCGCCGTGCCGGGCTGCTGCACAGCCATCGCGGCGTGGACGGCGGGTACGCCCTGGCCCGCCCCGCCGAGGAGATCACCGTCGGCGACGTGGTCCGCGCCGTCGGCGGCGCCCTCACCACGGTTCGCGGGCTACCCACGTCCACGGCCACCTACCACGGTGCGGCGACGGCGCTGCACGACGTGTGGGTGGCCGTCGAGGCCGCCATCGAGGGCGTCGTCGACCACCGGACCCTGGCCGAACTCTCCACCACCTCAGTGAAACGAAACTAGGAGTGAGCATGAGCTCCCGCACCGTACGTGCGCTTGCCCTCGCCACGGCCGCCGTCCTGGCCTCGACCGCGCCGGCCGCCTGCGGGTCCGGCGAGGAGTCCCCGGCCGCGGCGGGCGCCGCGGAGGCCGGGACCATCCGCCTCGGCTACTTCCCCAACATCACCCACGCACCCGCCCTGGTCGGTGTCAACAAGGGCTTCTTCACCGAGGCCCTGGGCAGCACCAAGCTCGAGGAGAAGACCTTCAACGCCGGCCCGGCCGCCATCGAGGCACTCTTCTCCGGCGCCATCGACGCCACCTACATCGGCCCGAACCCGGCGATCAACGGCTGGTCCGAGTCCAAGGGCCAGGCGCTGAGGATCGTCGCCGGCAGCACCTCGGGCGGCGCCGGCCTGGTGGTCAAGGAGGGCATCACCACTCCGGCCGACCTCAAGGGCAAGAAGATCGCCACTCCGCAGCTGGGCAACACCCAGGACGTCGCGCTGCGCGCCTGGCTGAAGCAGAACGGCCTGAACGCCGACCAGCAGGGCGGCGGCGACGTCTCGGTGCTGCCGCAGGACAACGCGACCGCGCTCCAGGCCTTCGCCCAGGGCGCGATCGACGGCGCCTGGGTGCCCGAGCCCAACCTGAGCCGGCTGATCCAGGAGTCCAAGGGCAAACTGCTGGTCGACGAGAAGACCCTGTGGCCGGACGGGCAGTTCGTCACCACCCACCTGATCGTCAGCCAGGAGTTCCTGAAGAAGTACCCGGGCACGGTCAAGAAACTGATCCAGGGCCACGTGAAGTCGGTCAAGTACATCGAGACCGACAACGCCGGGGCCCAGACCGCGGCGAACGCACAGATCGAGAAGCTGTCCGGCAAGGCGCTCAAGCCGGAGATCCTCCAGACCGCGTTCAAGAACCTCACGTTCACCCACGACCCGATCGCCTCGTCGCTCTACACCAGCGCGAAGAACGCCGAGTCGGTCGGCCTGCTCGATCCGGTCGACCTCAACGGCATCTACGACCTGACGCTGCTCAACGAGGTCCTCAAGGCCGACGGCCGGCCCGCGGTCAGCGACGCGGCGGCCTGACGGCCGGCGGACAGGAGGGCGAGTATGAGCACGGTAGTGCGGATCGACGACGTCACCAAGCAGTACGGGTCCGGCGGCAACGCTCTGCTCGCCCTCGACCGGGTGTCACTCACCGTCGGCACGGGCGAGTTCGTCTGCCTCCTCGGCGCCTCCGGGTGCGGCAAGAGCACACTGTTGTCGCTGGTGGCGGGACTGGACCGGATCACCGGCGGCACTCTGGACATCGACGGCGATCGGGTCGCCCTGATGTTCCAGGAGGCCGCTCTCTTCCCCTGGCTGTCGGTGGCCGGCAACGTCGAGCTGGCGTTGCGCCTGCAGGGTGTGGGCCGGGCCGAGCGCCGCGAGCGGGCGCAGCAACTGCTGGAGGTCGTCCGGCTGGGCGGTTTCGGCGGCAAACGACCGCACGAGCTGTCCGGAGGCATGCGGCAGCGGGTCGCCCTGGCCCGGGCTCTGGCCCAGGACGCCGATGTCCTGCTGATGGACGAGCCGTTCGGGGCGCTGGACGCGATGACCCGCGACATCCTGCACGGCGAGCTGGAACGGATCTGGCAGGAGCGGAGGCTCACCGTGCTCTTCGTGACACACAACGTCCGGGAGGCGGTTCGGCTCGGCGACCGGGTCGTCCTGTTGAGCAGCCGGCCGGGCCGGGTCATCGAGGAGTTCGAGATCGGCAACCCCCGCCCACGGCGCATCGACTCCCCCGAGGTGGCCTCCCGGGCCGCCGAGATCACCGACCGGCTCCGCGCGGAGGTCGCCCGCCATGCCCACTGAGATCATCACCGACAGCACGGCGGCCGACGAGCTCTCCGGCCTCGACGCCCTGGAACTCGAGCCGAAGCGGGAGAAGGGCGATCTCGGCACACGCGCCTGGCGCAGCGCCTGGCCGAAGCTGGTCGCCGTGGCGATCGCCGTCGCCGCCTGGCAGCTCGTGGTGCTCTCCGAATGGAAACCCAGCTATGTGCTGCCCGGCCCGGCGGACGTGTTCGCCGATCTGAGGGAGCTGGCCACCACGGCCGACTTCTGGGAGGGCGTGCGCCTCACCCTGACCCGGGCCTTCACCGGCTTCCTGCTCGCCGTGGCCATCGGCACGGTGATCGGCGCGGCGGTCTCCCGGTTCGCCCCGCTGCGTGCCGCGATCGGCTCGCTGATCACCGGACTCCAGACCATGCCGTCGATCATGTGGTTCCCGCTGGCGATCCTGCTGTTCCAGCTCAGCGAGAGCGCCATCATGTTCGTGGTGGTCATCGGTGCCGCGCCGTCGGTCGGGAACGGCCTGATCAGCGGCATCGACTACGTGCCCCGGACCTGGCTGCGGGTGGGACAGGTGCTGGGCATGAAGGGCTTCGCGAAGTACCGGCACCTGATCCTGCCCGCGTCGCTGCCGTCCTTCATCTCCGGGCTCAAGCAGGGCTGGGCCTTCTCCTGGCGCAGTCTGATGGCCGGTGAGCTGCTGGTCATCGTGCCGGGCGCGCTGTCCGTGGGTGCCCGCATGCAGAACGCCCGCGACCTGCACGAGGCGTCCCTGGTGATCAGCTACATCATCGTCGTGCTGATCATCGGCATCCTGATCGACATCCTGTTCAACACGGCGGACAACGCCCTGCGCAAACGCTGGGGCCTGACCGGCGACTAGAGCGGCCGGACCGATTTCAGCACCTCGTCGATGACGTGGTCGAACTGCTTGTGGGTGCCGGGCACGGAGACGTACAGAATCGCGGCCGTCGGTTTTCCGACGTCGATGACCGCCACCGCGGACAGCTCCTCGGTGGCGGTCAGGCCCGGCTCCCGGAAGCGCAGCCGGAACTCACTCACCCAGGCCGGACGGCCGCCCAGCGTCGTCACCTCGTCGCGCAGCGGCTCCATGGTGTTCGGCTGCGGGTAGTACTCGGCCCGGACGTCGGCCGCGACCTGCCGCCCCACGCACTCCAGGTCCAGCGTGACGGCGTCGTTGTCGGCCGCCGGCACGGCCGCCGACAGGATCGAGGCGTGGTAGCTGCCGCCGGCGTAGACCTCGGTCACGAAGTGCTGCCCGACCCGGTAGGGCACCCGCAGCGTGCCCGCCTCCCAGACGTCGGTCCAGGTCTGCCAGGGGGCGCCGTACCTCTGATAGGAGATGCCGGCGACGTCGTCGACGGTGCGCTCCCCGGTGGCCGGCGGCGGCGCGCTCGGCGCGACGGTCGCCGCGCCGTTCGGCGAGACCTCGGGCGCCGGGCAGGCCTGCGCCAGCGGCGGCCGCACATCGGCCGGCCCGGCCGCCTTCGACCCGAACGGATCGCCGTCGCCGCCCATGATCACGATCAGCAGAACGGTCAGGCCGATCGCCAGGATCGCCCCGGCCACCCCACCGAAGATCTTCAACTGCCGCCGGCGCCGTCGTGGCCCGTCCGGCGAAGGCGCCTGCGGCGGCGCGGGCGGTTGCGGTCCAGGCTGCGACGGTACGCCGGACGCGGTGACCATCCCCGATGCCCACGCCCCGCCCGGCCGCTCCCAGGGAGACGGGTTCGGGTGCGCGTCGGCCATGACTTCAGTGAACACCACCGGCGCGGAGATCCCACGAGCCGGTGGGCCCCGCCGGGATTGCCCAGCCGATCTACGCCGATCCCGGAAACGTCGGATACCGTGCTGCCATGGAACTGGTGTATCCCCCGGTCGTCGCCCTGGCCAAGACGATGTTCCGCGTGCTCGACAACAAGATCGAAATCGAGGGCGCCGAGCACATCCCGACAAGCGGCGGGGCGGTGCTGGCCAGTAACCACTCGAGCTACCTCGATTTCATCTACTGTGGGCTGGGCTGCCAGCCGGCCAAGCGGCTGGTCCGGTTCATGGCCAAGAAGCAGGTCTTCGACCACAAGATCAGCGGTCCGCTGATGCGCGGCATGCGGCACATCCCCGTCGACCGGAAGGCCGGCACCGCCGCCTTCAAGCACGCCATCGACTCGCTGCGCGGCGGTGAGATCGTCGGCGTCTTCCCGGAGGCGACGATCAGCGAGTCCTTCACCGTCAAGACACTGAAGTCGGGTGCCGCGCGGATGGCCCAGGAGGCCGGCGTGCCGCTGATCCCGATGGCCGTCTGGGGCCCGCACCGGCTCTGGACCAAGGGCCGCAAGAAGGAGCTGACCAAGCGCCACGTACCGGTCCTCATCAAGATCGGCGAGGCGATCGAGGTGCCCGCGGACGCCACCCCCGAGGCGATCACCGCGACGCTGAAGGAGCGGCTCACCGTGCTTCTCGACGCGGTCCAGCGGGCCTACCCGGCGAAACCGTCCGGCCCGGACGACCGGTGGTGGCTGCCGGCGCACCTGGGCGGGACCGCCCCGCTGCCCAGCGGCACGGTCGCCTGAGCCCCATCGTCTGACCGAAACAGATCGTCGAGGGCTTCCGGCGGCCCGGAAGCCCTCGACGTCCGCACGGCGCCGGAACGGCATCGGCGCCGCCCCCGAGCCGGGAACGGCGCCGATCTCGTCAAGTGCCGGCCGCTAGCCGCGGCCGGTGCTCAACGCGAATCAGACAGAGCGGATGTTGGCCGCCTGCGGGCCCTTCTGGCCCTGGGTCACCTCGAACTCCACCCGCTGGTTCTCCTCCAGGGAGCGGTAGCCCGACATCTGGATCGCGGAGAAGTGGGCGAAGACGTCGGCGCCGCCGTCGTCCGGGGTGATGAACCCGAAGCCCTTGTCCGCGTTGAACCACTTCACAACGCCGGTAACCATGCTCGTCTCCTCGACGGTCGATCGCTCCCGCCCATTATGGGCGGGAACGAAGTAATAAGACCCGCGTTCTGTGGGTCTCGTGCTGTCGTACTGATCGCCCGTACCGGAGAAACCCGGGTTACGACAAAGAGCGCCTGGGGCAGACTTCCCCACAGGCGCTCCTGAGTACTTGGGAACCAAACTGACAACGCTGGCGAGCGTAGCACGGAGAGAGGGGTTGCGAAGTGCTCGGAGTAGAAGTGGCGCGGCAGCTCAAAGCTTCCGGACTGATCTGGAAGCCACGGCTGGGCGACCGTTTCGCCGTCCCCGACCGCGATCTGGACGACGAACTGTTCGTGCTCAGCAACATGTTGGTCCAGGTGCACGACCGTCCGGAAGGGCGAATCATCGGCTTCAACGGCACCACCGAGTGGGCGCTCGACGACGTCGATCTGGACGAGGCGCTCTGGCTGCCCCGTGAGGACCAACTGCGGGAACTGCTCGGCGGCGCCTTCCGCGAACTGCGCCGCGAACCCGGCGGCCACATCGTCCGGATCGAGCTGCTCGGCCGCGAGCACACCTTCCCCGCCGCCCGGGCCGAGGACGCCTACGCGGCCGCCCTCCTGCACCTCCTGGCCGCGGCCATCTGACCGGCGCCCGGCCGGGATGCCACGCCGCGACCCGGCCGTCCCTTCCGGAAAACCTTCCCCGGTACGGGCGACACCGCACCCGCCCAATCCGCCCGTCCCGTAGCCGCCACGCGACCGTCTGCCGGGGCACGGCCGAAACGCGCCCGCCGGCGCGTATCGGTGCTCCAGCACCGGACCGCCGCCGTGGTCACAGTGAGTCGGCCGGGATCTCCTCGATCAAGGCGGCCAGGTCGGCGGCCTCCATCAGATCGGCGGGGCGGACCGTGACCTGTTCACGGACATAGTGGAAACCGGCACGCACCTTCCGCACCGGCACCCCCGCCAGCGACGCCCAGGCGATCCGGTACGCCGACAGCTGCACCGCCGCGGCCTCCGCCTCCGCGCCGCCCGGCCGCCGGCCCGTCTTCCAGTCGATCACGTCGAACCGGCCGTCCGGGTCGGCGAAGACCGCGTCCATCCGCCCGCGGATCACCACCCCACCGATCGTCGTGGCGAACGGCACCTCCACCTCGACCGGCGTCCGCTCCGCCCACTCCCCGGTCAGGAACGCCTCCTGCAGCAGGGCCAGCTCGTCGTCGTCCGCCGCGTTGTCGTCGGCCGCGCCCGGCAGCTCGTCGATGTCGATCAGCCGGGCCGACCCGAACCGCTGCTCCAGCCACGCATGGAAAGCGGTGCCCCGGCGGGCCTGTGGCGCCGGGCGCTGCGGCAGCGGACGGCGGAGCGTTCGAGCCAGCGCCTGCGGGTCCCGCCGCAGCACCACGAGCTGCGACACCGACAGGTGGGCGGGCACCACCACCTCGATCGGGCCCTCCTGGCGGGTGCGCTCGGCCCGCTCGGCCAGCAGCAGCCTCGCCTCCCGCCGCCAGCGGGCGATGTCCGGATCGTCGGCCTCCGCCACCCCGGACCCGGAAGTCGCCGCTCCGGCGGCTGCGGCTTCGCCGGCGGGCGACGGCGAACGATCCGGTCCGGCCGGTTCACCGTCCCCCGGCGGTGGCTCGGCGGTGCCGCGGTCGGCCGGGTCGAGATCCGAATCGGACTCGGTCGGGCGTACCCCGGAAGGTTTCGAACGGGGCGCGGGAATCGCCCAGGCGGCGCCCTCATCGGGAAGCCCGACCAGATCGGCCGCCAGGCCGGCGCGAGCCGCAACCTCGGGATCCGCGGCAGCCAGATCGGCGAACGCCTCGGCCGCGGAGGCGTCCGGGCGCTCGATCATGCGACGGATCAGGTCGGCGGCGGCCGCCATCGCCGGACGGCGAAGCCCGAGCGGATCGGCCGGCCACTCGGCCGTCGCCACCACCTGATCGCTCGGATTGGTGTCACCGGGCGCCGGCTCCGGCGTCCAGACATCCACCACACCCGCCCCGTCGGCGCAGGTCGCGCGGATCTCGTCGAGGAAGACCGACGGGCCGCGCGGGCGTTTCACCCCGTCACCCCACCAGTAACCCGAACACAGCAGCAGGCGGCGTGGCCGGGTCACGGCGACATAGGCCAGGCGGCGTTCCTCGCGTTCGTCGTGCTCCCGCCAGGCACGACCGAACGCGGTCACGGCGGCGGCGACATCCTTCTGCTCGACCGCGTCGCCCAGATCCAGCGCAGGAAGACCCGACGCGTCGCCACGCAGCGGAAACGGCAGCACACCGATGCCGCCGAGATAGTGGTCCGAAGAACGGGCCAGACCCGGCCAGACACCCCGGCACAGACCGGCGACCGAGACGACGTCCCACTCCAGGCCCTTCGCGGCATGCGCGGTCAGGATCTGCACCGCGCCCTCCACCACATCCACCTGGCCCGGCTCCAGACCGCGCTCCTCCTCCTCGGCGGCGGCCAGGAATGCCAGGAAACCGGCCAGGGTCCCCGTCTCGTTCTCGCCGATGTAGCGGGTCGCCGCCTCACCCAGCGCGTCCAGATGGCCGCGGGCCAGCCCGGCGTCACCGGCGGCCCAGCCGCGCACCGCCACCTCCACGTCCAGGCCGATGGTGCGCTCGATGTCGGCGAGCAGGTCCGGCAACGGCTGGTCCAGGCGGCGGCGCAGAGCGGCCAGCTCCCGCCCGTAGTCCCGCAGACGGCGATAGCCCTCGTCCGAGTACTGCCGCGGCGGGCCCGGATCGGCCAGCGCCTCCACCAGGGTGGCGTCGTCGAGCCGATCGGTGGTGATCTCCTCCGGATCCTCTCCGGAACGGCCCGAAGCAGCCGCGCGGGCCGCCGCTATCGCCCGCGCCCGCCGGTGCAGGGCCACCAGATCACGCGGGCCGATCCGCCAGCGCGCCCCGGTGAGCAGCCGCAACAGCGACGCTCCGTCGGCCGGGTCGGCCAGCACCCGCAACGTGCACACCACGTCGCGCACCTCGGGGGTGTCCAGCAGGCCGCCCAGACCGACCACCTCGACCGGCAGGCCCCGGGACCGCAGCGCCTCCTCGATCACCGGGATCTGACTGCGCACCCGCACCAGCACGGCGCTCGTCGGCCGCCGCTCCAGCGGGATCTCCCCGGCCGGGGCGCTCGGCAGACCGGCGACCAGACGCCAGGCCGTCAGCATCGAATCGGCGATCCAGGCGGCCTCGTCGGCGTACGTCGGAAGCAGCGCGCACGTCACCGTCCGCCCGCCGACCGCAGCCGCCACCCGGTCGGCCGACTGGAGCTGATGCACGTGGGCGCGCAGCGGGGCGGAGATCGCGTTCGCCACCCGCAGGATCTCCGGCCGGTTACGCCAGCTGCGGGTCAGCGTGCGCTCCCAGGCCGGACGGTCACCGGAATCCCGGAACTCCTCCGGAAACCGCTCCAACGTCCCCGCCGACGCGCCCCGCCAGCCGTAGATCGACTGACACGGGTCGCCCACCGCGGTCACCGGATGGCCCCCGCCGAACAGGTTGTTCAGCATCGTCACCTGGGCGTGGCTGGTGTCCTGATACTCATCCAGCAGCACGATCCGGAAACGGCCCCGCTCGATCGCGCCGACCTCCGGATGATCACGGGCCACCAGCGCGGCACGGGCCATCTGGTCGCCGAAGTCCATCGCCTCCAGGTCGAGTTTGCGCTGTTCGTACGCCCGGACGAGAGGCAGCAGAGTGAGCCGGCCCTGCTGGCGGCGCAGCACCTCCGCGACATCCCGGTAGACCCGCCCCGGGAACTCCTGCACCTCGGCGAAGAACCGGCCCGTCCAGGCCGCCAGATCGCCCGGCGTGACCAGATGCTCGGACAACTCGGCGGACAATGCCAGAACGTCGTCGGTGACCGTGCCCGGCGCCCGGTTCAGCCCGGTCATCTCACCCGTGTACGTGCGCACCAGCGAGTCGACGATCTGCCAGCGGGCCGCCTCCGTCAGCAGGCGGGCGGACGGCTCGTAGCCGGCCCGCAGTCCGTGCTCGGTCACGACCCGGGCCGCGTACGCGTGATAGGTCGAGATGGTGGCCTCACCGGCGAACGCGTCATCCCGGCCCAGCCTGCGAACCAGTTGGCCGAGGCGGGTCCGGACCCGGTGCGACAGCTCCCCGGCCGCCTTGCGGGTGAAGGTCAGGCCCAGGATCTCACCGGGATGCGCATACCCGTTCGCGACCAGCCAGACCACCCGTGACGCCATCGTCTCCGTCTTGCCGGAGCCGGCGCCCGCCACCACCAGCAGCGGCTCCACCGGCGACGCGATGATCGCCTCCTGCTCGGTGGTCGGCTCCGGCAGCCGCAGCAGCCGGGCCAGCTCGCGAGGCGTGTAGCGGGGCCCTGAGTCGGCGGCCCGGCGGCGCGGCCGCGGCCCCTCGGCGAACAACGTCGGCTGCGTCATCAGTGCGATTCCGGTCGTCTCGAAGTCAATGGTCCAGCGGTCCGCACCCCGGCGCCCGGCCTCCACCGCGCGGCGCCGCGCGGCGTCATCCGTCGCCGTCCGGGGTCGGTTCGACGACCTGGCGGCCCTTGCCGGATATCGGGCAGCTGGTGCGAACCGGGCACACCCGGCAGCGGCTGTTCGCCACCGCGGAGAACGTGGCCGCGGCCATCGTGTCCGCGGTGCGGCGCACCATCGCATACGCCCACTGCGGGTCGGTGGCCTCGGTCAACGGCACCTGAAGCTGCTCCCGGGCGTCCTTACCCGGCCCGAGCTGCACCAGCGCGGCGCCACCGCTGTCCGAGCCGTAGTCCGCGAAAGCCCCCGCCGCGATCGCCGCCTGATAGCCCCCCAGCTGCGGATTCTCGGCCACATCGGCGGACGAGACAGCGGTCGTCTTCCCCGTCTTCAAGTCGATGACGACGAGCCGCCCCTCCTCGTCCACCTCCAGCCGATCCACCCGGCCGGTCAACTGGATCGGCCGGCGCTCGTCCTCCAGCCGCACCGTGAACTCGTGCTCGATCGCCAGCAGCCGCCGCGGATTCGCCGCCAGCCAGCGCAACAGTTTGTCCACCATCGCCTGGGCGCGCTCCTGCTCCGAACCGGCCAGCCACTGCGCGGCCAGCTCGATCGAGTCGAAACGGGCCGACACGTACTCGACCAACTTCTCCCGGTCCGCGTTCGCGTCCTCGGCCAGCATCGCCGCGGCATGCACCAGATTGCCGATGCCCTGAGCCGGCCCGGCCGGAGCCGCCCCGCCGTGCCGCTCCAACAGCCAGCGCAGACTGCAGCGCAGCGCGCTCTCCATCGACGACGGCGTCACCTTGACCGCCTCACCCTCGTCGACGAGCGGCCGGTCGTCGGAGAGCGGCCGCAACCCCCACCACTCGTCCGGGTGCGCCCCCGGCACCCCCGCCGCCGCGAGCCGTGCCAACTCGGCCGCCGCGGCGCGCCTCCGGCTGGGCGTCTCAGCACTTCCCACCACGACGGTACGAAGCTCGGCCACCAGTGAGGCCAAAGTCAACGCCCGGGGCGGCCGCCCCATCGGAATCTCCACCTCGGCGTCGCCGTCCTCAGACGACCCGGCCCGGCCCGCATCCGAGTCTTCGCCCAAGTCCGCACTCGCACTGGGCCTTGCACTTGCACTCGCACTCGCCGAGTCACTCAGCTCACCCAAGCCAGTCGGGCCGCCGAACTCGCCGTCGTTCGGCCCTGAGTGGCCACCGATATCGCCTGCCTTTGCTGGACCGCTGGAGTCCCTCGGCTCGGAGCGATCCCCGAGGTCGCCGGACCGCGGCGGGGCGGCCGTACCAGCCGACTCCGAGGAATCGCTGAGGTCGGTGGCCTCGGAAGGGCGACTTGAGCCGGTCCCGCCCGCCGGGCCGCCCGGCGGACCGGACGGGTCGTCCGCGCCGTCCGGGCCACCCGGGCCATCCGCGCTGCCCGGACCGTCCGGGCCGTTCGCGCTGCCCGGGCCGTCCGGGCCGTTCGCGCTGCCCGGGCCGTCCGGGCCGTTCGCGCTGCCCGGGCCGTCCGGGCCGTTCGCGCTGCCCGGGCCGTTCGGGTCGTTCGGGTCGTTCGGGTCGTCCGGGCCGGTGTCCCAGGGGTCCGGGTCGGGCGGAAGGTCGCCGGGACCACCGCCGCCGATGCGACGGATGGTGGGGGTGGCCAGTTCGGTGAGGAAGCGGCTGGGCTGTTCCTCACCGATCGAGCCACCCACCCCGGCCGAGGAGACGGCGGTGACGACGAGGCGGTGGCGGGCCCGGGTGACGGCCACGTAGAACAGGCGCCGCTCCTCGTCGAGCAGGGCCGACGTCTCGCCGATCACGGCCGCGGGGCCGGAGGCGGGACGGCCGGCCAGCACGTCGACGAGGCGTTCGGAGCCGAGCAGACTGCCGCGCAGGCGCAGGTCGGGCCAGATGCCCTCCTGGACGCCGGCGAGAATCACCACGTCCCATTCGAGGCCTTTCGCCGCGTGGGCGGTGAGGAGCCGGACGGCCTCGCCGCGGTCCGCGCTCGGGGCGATCGAGTCGGCGGGCAGCTCCTGGCCGAGGACGTGATCGAGGAAGACCGAGACGCCGGCGCCGGGCAGCCGGTCGACGAACCGGGCGGCCGCGTCGAAGAGGACCACCATGGCGTCCAGGTCGCGGTCGGCGGCCTCGGACCGCCACTGCCGCGCCCGGCCGGAGTCACGCTGGTCGGGCATGGGGACGTTGCCGGTGCTCATCGCGAACCACCGGTCGTGCAGGCCGCTCTCCCGCCACACCGTCCAGAGCACCTGCTCGGCGGAGGCGCCGGGTGCGGCCGCCGCCTCCCGGGCCACGGTCAGCAGGCGGGCGATCGCTTGCGCCGGGCGGGCCCAGCGCCGCTCGACCAGGTCCAGCCCGGCCGGGTCGCGGATCGCGTCGACCAGCAGCTCACCCGAAGAGCGACGGTCGCCGGCGGCCACGGCGAGCGCCCGCAGCCCTTGGCGCAGCCGCCGCTCGGCCAGCGGGTCGGCCCCGCCGAGCGGCGAGTGCAGCAGCGCGACGGCCGCTTCCTCGTCGAGCGCGGGCGGATCCACGGCACATCGCAGGAGCAGCAGGAACGGCGCCACCGCCGGCTGCAGATGCAACGGCAGGTCCTCCGCGTGGATGACGGTGGGCACGCCGGCCGCGGCGAGTGCGCGCTGCACCGACGGCTGTTGCAGCATCGTCGACCGCATCAGCACCGCCATCCGCGACCACGGAACCCCGTGCAGCAGGTGAGCCTCCCGCAGCGCGTGCGCGATGTACGCCGTCTCCGCGGCCGTGGACCGGAACGTCCGGACCACCGCCTCGGGTCGCGGCCCGAACTCCTCACCCGCCCGGATTGCTTCCGATCCCCCCGCGGAAGGTGCGTGCGGGGAGACATCGCCATCGGCCGCCGGCGCCGCGCCGGAGGCGGGTGGGTACATGGGGCGGTGGCCGATCGGGCCGCGCATGCGGCGGGCGACTCGCCCGGTGGCGCTGAGCAGCGGTGGGGCGGCACGGTAGTTGGTGTGCAGGACCACCGTCTCGGCCGGGCTGCCGGAGGCCGACGGGAAGGTGGCCGGGAAGGTGCCGACCACGGTGGGGTCGGCGCCGCGGAAGCCGTAGACGGACGAGTCGGGGTCGGCGAAGGCGACCAGCGGCTTGCCGCCGCCGGCGACCAGGCTGAGCAGCTCGACCTGGGCCGGGTCGGTCTCGGCCAGCTCATCGACGTAGACGGACGCCAGGCGGCGGCGCTCGGCCTCCAGCAGGCCGGGCTCGTCGGCGAGAAGGCCGGTGGCGGCCCGGACCAGCTCGGCCGGGTCGTAGGCCGCGGAGCCCCGGGTGGTGACGTCGCGCAGGGCGAGGACCGCCACGTACTCCCGGAGGAAGCGGGCGGCGGCGGGCCAGTCGTCGCGGCCCAGACGCTCACCGAGACGGGCCAGTTCGACCGGGCCGACGCCACGCTCGGCGGCACGTTGCATGAGGTCGCGCAGCTGCTGGGCGAAGGCGCGGGTGGGCAGAGCCGGGCGGAGCGCCTCGGGCCAGCCGATGTCGTCGGTGGCCTCCGGGTCGGCGACGGTGGCCAGCAGCTCCCGGATGATCAGGTCTTGCTCGGGGCCGGTGAGCAGGCGCGGTGACGGCTCACCGCGCTCGGCGGCGGCCCGGCGGAGCAGGCCGAACGCATACGCGTGGAAGGTCCGCACCAACGGCTCGTGCACTATACGGCCGGGCTGGTCGGCGATCCGTGCCTCGATGCGGTCGCGCAGCGACGCCGCCGCTCGGCGCCCGAAGGTGAGCACGAGGATGCGCTCCGGGTCGGCGCCCTCGGCGATCCGGGCGGCGACCGACTCGACCAGCATCGACGTCTTGCCGGTGCCGGGACCACCGACGACCAGGAGTGGCCCGGCCGTGTGCTGGATGACTCGGCGCTGCACCGGGTCGGCGGGCAGCGCGACCGCGACCGGGCGGGGGCGCCGGACCAGACGGTAGGTGGGCCGGCGCACCGGGGGGAGGGATACCGGCGTGCTCACGGCATCTATGAGAGCACGCCGGTATGACGTTATTTCGGGCCGGCAAGCGCGGCGGCGCCGGATTCACACCCGGACGGCCATCCGGGTGAGCCCGTTCGGCGGGAGACGAAGGGCGCCGCGGTGGAAGCCTCAGGCGCCCTCGGCGGGGCTGGCGGTTCCGGAGGCCGCGCCGGACGGCGCGGCCCGTGGCCCGGCCAGCGCCTTCTCGATCAGATCGACGGCCTCCGGCACGGTACGCGCGACGAGCAGCATCTCCATGGCGACCGGACGGACGAACCTCTGATCGACGAGTCCACCGAGCCAGCGCACCAGCCCGTCGTAGAACCCGTCCGGGTCGAGCAGCACGATCGGTTTGCGGTGGACGTCGAGGGTGGCCGTGGTCCAGACCTCGAACAGCTCGTCGAGGGTGCCGAGCCCGCCGGGCAGGGTGAGGAACGCGTCCGACCGGTCGATCATCAGGTTCTTGCGGGAGCCCATGTCCCCGGTGACGACGAGTTCGCTGGTGGCGTGGTCGGCGACCTCCAGGTCGACGAGGCATTGCGGGATGATCCCGAGGGTGTGCCCGCCGGCGGCCCGGGCGCCGGCGCCGACGGTGCCCATCATGCCGACGGAGCCGCCGCCGGACACGAGCGTGTGCCCGCGTTCGGCGAGGATCCGGCCGGTGTCGGTGGCCAGGTCGAGCCAGCGTTGTTCGAGGGTGGTGGAGGAGGCGCAGAAGACGCAGATGTTCGCCACGTCAGCGGGGCCCGTTCGTCTCGGTGAGGGCCGCATCGGCCTCGAGGATGATCCGGACCGCTTCGGCGACGTCGTCGGTGACCTGGATCAGATCGAGGTCCATCGTGGAGATCTTGCCGTCTCCGAGCATCCGGCTCTTCAGCCAGTCGAGCAGCCCGCCCCAGTAGTCGGCGCCCATCAGGATCACCGGGAATCGGGTGACCTTCTTCGTCTGGACCAGGGTGATCGCCTCGAACAACTCGTCGAGGGTGCCGAATCCTCCGGGCAGGACCACGAACGCCTGGGCGTATTTGAGGAACATGGTCTTGCGTACGAAGAAATAGCGGAAATCGATGCCGACGTCGACCCAGTCGTTGAGGCCCTGCTCGAAGGGCAGTTCGATACCGAGCCCGACGGACATGCCGCCGGCTTCGGTGACGCCCCGGTTGGCGGCCTCCATGACGCCCGGGCCACCGCCGGTGATCACCGCGTACCCCGCTTCGGCGAGTGCCATGCCGAGGCTCTCGGCGAGCTCGCACTCGTAGCTGTCGGGTTCGCTGCGGGCCGAGCCGAAGACGCTGACCGCGGGCGGCAGGTCGGCCAGGGTGTCGAAGCCCTCGACGAATTCGGAGAGGATCCGCAGGGCCCGCCAGGCGTCCTTGGTCTTCCATTCCCCACGGTGGTGGGAGTCGAGGAGTTTCTGGTCCGCCGTGCTCGGCGGGATGGAGTCGCGGCGCAGTGTGACGGCTCCGCGATGCCGCTCCGGGGCCGGTTGTGGTCGCCCGTTGGTGCTGTCCGTCATGCCACCAAGGTAGTGCGGACGGTCAGTACCCGGTGAATAACCGGCTGCGTTTCGGTAAGAGGATTGCGACCCGCAGACCTTTTTGCCAGATTGAAGCAACCGACAGTAGCTCTGACGCGTCTGTACTGTTACCGACCTGGCATCACCGGGCTCCCGGCGAAGGAGCAGCCACGATGACGAACCGACACGAGCGCCTCCGGATGCAGCGCCGGATCCGCCTGGTGCTGGAGGAACGGCGAGCGGCTTTCGCGGCGCGTGACGCGGAGCCGGCCGTCGACCCGGAGGCGACGATGGAGATCCCGCCACCGCAGCGCGCGGTGGGGCGGGTCGCCGTGGAGTATTAGGGGGCGAGCCACCGGTAGAGCGTGGCCACCCCGTCGCGGATCTTGCCGATCTCGACGTGCTCGTCAGGCGCGTGGGCGAGCGCCGGATCACCGGGACCGTAGTTGAGTGCGGGAATCCCGAGGGCGGCGAAGCGGGCCACGTCGGTCCAGCCCAGCTTGGCGGCCGGCTCGATGCCGACGGCGGCGAGGAACTCGCGGGCCGGGGCTGCGTCGAGGCCGGGCAGCGCGCCGGGGGCCGAGTCGGTGATCTCCAGTTCGTACCCGTCGAAGACCTCGCGCAGGTGCTCGTGGGCCTGTTTCTCCGAGCGGTCCGGCGCGAATCGCAGGTTGACCTCGACGCTGCACTCGTCCGGTACGACGTTGCCGGCCATGCCTCCGCGGATCCGCACCGCGTTGAGGCCTTCCCGGTAGGTGCAGCCGTCGATGGTGACGGTCCGCGGGCGGTAGTCCTCCAGTCTCCGCAGCACCTCCCCGGCCGCGTGGATGGCGTTGACCCCGCGCCAGGCCCGGGCGGTGTGCGCTCGCCGGCCCCGGGTGTGGACGCGGGCCCCGACCGTCCCCTGGCAGCCGGCCTCGACCGCCCCGTACGTGGGTTCGAGCAGGACCGCGAAGTCGGCCTTGAGCCACTTGGGGTGTGCCTCGGCGACCAGGTTGAGCCCGTTGTGCTCGGACTCGATCTCCTCGGCCTCGTAGAACAGGTAGGTGAGGTCGTATCGCGGGTCGGGCAGGGTGACGGCGAGGTGGAGGGCGAGCGCGACGCCGCCCTTCATGTCGGAGGTGCCGCAGCCGTAGATCAGGTCGTCGACGACGGTGGACGGCAGGTTGCCGTTGACCGGCACGGTGTCGAGGTGCCCGGCGAGGATGACCCGCTGGCCGCGGTCCAGCCGGGTGCGGGCCATCACCGTGTTGCCCACCCGGCGCACGGTCAGGTGGGCGGCCTTGCGGAGGACGTCCTCCACGCAGTCGGCGAGCACCTTCTCGTCGCGGGAGACGGACTCGACGTCGACCAGGGCGCGGGTCAGCACCACCGGGTCGACCAGCACGTCCGGGGTAAGCGGGTTGCCCATGAGCGCACCATACCGGGACGGCACGAGGTCCTTGATCGCTCATGCCGCCGTCATGAGCCGGAGCCGGGCCCGATGATTCGCTCGCGAGCTGCCGGTCTCGGGGTCCGGTAGGGTTTCGCACGTGGAAACCGCGATCTCGACTTCGCCCGCCTGGGGCATCGGCCTCGCCACCGTCACCGCCGAGGGACAGGTTCTGGACACCTGGTTCCCGGCCGGGCATCTGGGGCTCGGCGAGGAGCCCGCCGACGTGCCGGTGCTGCCGGCCGGGCTGACCGGTCCGAAGCCGCTGCCCGGATTGAGCACCGTCGAGGTGCGGGTGGTGGTCAAGTCGCTGGCCGACCCGATCGCCGACGCCTCCGACGCGTACCTGCGGCTGCACCTGCTGTCGCACCGGCTGGTCCGGCCGAACGAGCTGAACCTGGACGGCATCTTCGGCAAGCTGGCCAACGTGGCGTGGACCTCGGCCGGCCCGTGCCCGCCGGAGCGGGTGGACGAGCTGCGGTTGCTGGAGCGTGCGGCGAACCGTCAGCTGACCGTCTTCGGGGTGGACAAGTTCCCCCGGATGACCGACTACGTGGTGCCGTCGGGTGTGCGGATCGCCGACGCGGACCGGGTGCGCCTCGGCGCTCACCTGGCCTCCGGGACGACGGTCATGCAGGAGGGGTTCGTCAACTTCAACGCCGGCACGCTCGGCACCTCGATGGTCGAGGGCCGGATCGTGCAGGGTGTGGTGGTCGGTGACGGCTCGGACATCGGCGGCGGTTCGTCGATCATGGGCACGCTCTCCGGCGGCGGCAAGGAGAAGGTGCGGATCGGCGAGCGCAGCCTGCTGGGGGCGAACGCCGGGGTCGGCATCTCACTGGGCGACGACTGCGTGGTGGAGGCGGGCGTCTACATCACCGCCGCCTCCAAGGTCTCGTTGCCGGACGGCCGTGTGGTGAAGGCCATCCAGCTCTCCGGTGTGAACAATCTCCTGTTCTGGCGCAACTCGCTCTCCGGCGCGCTGGAGGCCCGCCCGCGCAAGGGCACCGGCATCGAGCTGAATTCGGCGTTGCATGCCAACGACTGATCCACCCTGACGCGACAGCCTCACTGACGCAACGATCGGGCGGCCGCCGTGCGAACGGCGGCCGTCAGCGTGTCCAGGGCGTTCGACGAGAGCCGCCAGCACTGCCAGTAGAGCGGGACGTCCAGGTGGCCGCCGGGGTCGATCTCCACGAGCCTGCCGGCCGCGAGTTCCGGGCGGGCCTCCTGCTCGTAGAGCAGTCCCCAGCCGAGGCCGAGCCGGATCGCCCGGTTGAACGCCGCGGTGGCCGGGATGTAGTGAACCGGGGGGTCGTAGTCGTACCGGGCGTGCAGGAAGCGGTGCTGGATGCGGTCCTTGCGGTTGTAGACGAGCACCGGCGTCCGGCTCAGGTCGGTGATGTCGAGTGCGGGCGACGCGACCGCGAGGTAACGCATGACGCCCAGCCGCTCCACCCGGCAGCCCTGGACCGGGTGGTGGTCGGCGGTCACGGCGGCCATCGCGGTGCCGCTGCGCAGCAGTTCGGCGGTGTGGTCCTGGTCGTCGGTGTGCAGCTCGAACAGCACGCCGGGCACCTGGTGGAGCACCGGCAGGAACCAGCTGTCCAGGGAGTCGGCGTTGACCACGACGGAGAGCTGCACCGCGCCGCCGGAGCCGGACAGCCGGGCCTGGTCGAGGGCCTCACGTTCGAGCAGCGCCACCTGGCCGGCGAAGCGGATCAGCACCTCGCCCGCCGTGGTGGCCGTACACGGTTTGGCACGGCGCACCAGCACCTGCCCGACGGTCTGCTCCAGCGCCTTGATCCGCTGACTGACCGCGGACGGCGTGACGTGCAACACCCGCGCCGCCGCCTCGAAACTGCCCTGCTCCACGACAGCCTGGAAGGTCGCCAACTGCACCTGATCCACGTTAGGAAAACTAATCCGTCCTCAAAATGATTAGCTGGAGCCACGCCGAAACGGTGACTAGCGTCGAGACATGCTCTCCTCCGCTTTAGCCGGTTTTGTCGCATCCGCTGTGCTGATCATCGCGATCGGAGCCCAGAACGCGTTCGTCCTTCGTCAAGGGCTGCGCCGGGAACACGTACTCCCCGTGGTCTTGACCTGCGCCTTCTCGGACCTCGCGCTGATCTGCGCGGGCATCGCCGGGCTCGGCGCGGTCCTGACCGCGCGCCCCGAGCTGATCTCGGCGATCCGCTGGGCCGGGGCGGCGTTCCTGCTCGGTTACGCGGCGCTGGCCGCGCGCCGGGCGCTGCGGCCGGGGATCCTGCAGACGGCCGGGAAGGCGCCGGCCACACTGCGCGCCACCCTGCTCACCTGCCTGGCCCTCACCTATCTCAACCCGCACGTCTATCTGGACACCGTGCTGCTGCTCGGCTCGGTGGCGCAGCAGCATCCGCACCGGTGGCTGTTCGGGCTGGGCGCGGCCGCCGCCAGCCTGACCTGGTTCGTCTCCCTCGGTCTCGGCGCGCGGTGGCTGGCCCCGGTGCTCGCCCGGCCCACCTCCTGGCGGGTGCTCGACGGCTCGATCGCCCTGGTCATGGCCGCCCTCGGCGTCACACTCGTCGTGCAGGCTTGACTCTCCACCTGGTGGAGAGTCCAGGGTCAGTGATGTGGGGAGCGACATGCGAGGCATCGGCGAGGCGGCCCGGGCCAGCGGGCTCAGCGTCAGCGCGCTGCGGTTCTACGACAGCGCCGGCGTGCTGGTCCCGGCCGCGGTGGATCCGCTCACCGGCTACCGGCGTTACACCGGCGAGCAGATCAGAGCCGCCCGGCTCATCGCCGGTCTGCGGCGGGTGGGCATGCCGGTCGCCGAGATCGCGCAGGTGGTGCGAGACCTTTCCGACCCCTTTTCGGTACGGGTGAGGCTCGACGGCCATCTGGCGCGATTGGAGGCCGGACTGGCCGATGCCCGGCGGGAGCTCCTCCGCCTGCACACCCTGCTCGACCTGGAGGAGAAACTGATGACCCGCATCACCCTGCCCGCCACCGCCCTGTCCGCGGCCCTCGACGCCGTGCTGTTCGCCGCGGTGGGGGCCACCGATCCGCTTCCGGCCGGCGTGCTCGTCGAGACCGGCGACGGCGACGTCACCCTGGTCGCCACCGACCGCTACCGGATCGCCGTGGCCACCGCTCCGGCCACGGTGGAGGGCTCGGCCGCGCGGCTGTTCCTTCCGCTCACCCTGGCCGAGGACCTGCGCGGTCTCGGCGGCGGCGACGTCACCGTGGACCTGACCGCCGACCGGGTGGCCGCCCAAGCCGGCGACCGGACCGTCGAGGGCAAGCCTCTCGACCTGGACTTCCCGGACTGGCGGCGCCTGATCGGCCCGGGGCCGGAGAGCCGCCGGGTCACCGTGGACGTGGCGGAGCTGCGCGGTCTGCTCGACGGGGCTCCGGTCATCGACCGGGAACACGAGGGACGGGCCTACCCGGTGTCGGTCCTCGCCGTCGATCCGGCCGGCTCGGTGCGGTTCGCCGGAGCCGACGAGTGGGCCGCCGACGACGGGGCGCACGTCGCGGTGAACCGGGAGTTCCTGCTCGAGGCGCTGGACGCGGGCGGCGCCGGGCAGCTGGTGCTGGAGCTCGACGGTCCGGTCCGTCCACTCGCGGTCCGCCCGGTGGGCGGCGAATCCCATTTCTCGCTACTCATGCCGGTCCGGCACTGAGTCTGGTAACCGTTCAGCCACAGTCCGGCACCGGTCCTGGAAAGGCCGTGGGATCGAGTCGCTGATCAGCGGCGTCTGCGGCTACTTTTTGGTCCGTGCGCAGCAACCGGCAGGAGGAAGATCTCAACGCCGCGGCTACCGGCGCCTCCATGACCGGGTGGGAGTTCGCCTGGCTGGACGGCCTGGCCGTGGCGTCGGAGCCGTCCTGGTCCTACCTCGACCTGGCCCGGCCGTTGATGCGCCGGGCCAGCAGTGTCCTGGACCTCGACACCGGCGGCGGTGAGCTGCTCGCCGAGCTGGCCCCGCTGCCGCCGCACACCGTCGCGGTGGAGACCTGGGCGCGCAACACTCCGGCCGCCCGGGAGCGGCTCGCCCCGTTCGGGGTCGAGGTGCAGACCGAGCTGCCGTCCGAGGAGAACGGTTTCGACCTGGTGCTGAGCCGGCACGGGCGGCTGCCCGCGGCGGACATCGCCCGGCTGCTCAAGCCCGGTGGCGTGCTGCTCACCCAGCAGGTCGGCAGCGACGACCTGGCCGATCTCAACGTGGCCCTCGGCGCCCCGCCCCCGCATCCGCGGCGGTGGGACGCGGAGGTCGCGGCGGCCGCGCTCCAGGCGGCCGGGCTGCGGGTCACCGAGCTGCGGGAGGAGCATCCGCTCCTCACCTTCCGGGACATCGCCGCGGTGGTCCATCACCTGCGCACGGTGCCCTGGCAGATCCGCGACTTCACCCCTCATCGGTACGAGCGGGAGCTGGCCCGGCTGTCCGCGCTCATCCGGGTCCGGGGGGAATTCGTGGTGCGGGCGCACCGGTTCCTGGTCCGGGCCGAGAGGCCGACAGAGGTGTAAGCGGCAAGCCTCTTTCAGGGGAACGATTCTGTCAGGCGGCTAACCCATTCGGGTTCCGGATCGGAAAATTCCTTTCCGGACAGCGCGTGGAATCGGCTCGATACTTCACGTTTCAAGCTTCATTCCGGGGCGT
The DNA here is from genome assembly GCF_040656595.1 of Actinoplanes sp. NPDC049802. Taxonomy (NCBI): domain Bacteria; kingdom Bacillati; phylum Actinomycetota; class Actinomycetes; order Micromonosporales; family Micromonosporaceae; genus Actinoplanes; species Actinoplanes sp. NPDC049802. The sequence continues at coordinate 75,729 of NZ_JBFAMR010000014.1, read as the reverse complement.
TCCATGCCCTCTGGAGGATCCGAGCCCACCTCGGGCTTGCGGATCGGAGAAGCCACTGGACGTGGCCGTCCACGCAGGTGAAGACGGGTCTCCTGGATCTCCGGCACGGTCCGGAGTGAGCGGTGCGGTGGACTCCGTCACGCCTGCGGGGTAACCGGGACGGACCGGGTCCGCCGCCGTCTCGCATGCGACAGGGGACGGTACGGACGATCGTCGGGTTGGAACGGGTCAGCCATCTTTGTCGCAGCGCCGGGTGGCCTTGTGGGCCCCGGTGACATCCGATTCAACGACGCGCACCCCGAAACAGTCGCTCATGAACTGTACGGAGTGGCGCTCGCTCACCCGCGTTCCAGGAGGAACTTCCCATGCCCAAGTACACCAAGCGCTCCGTTGCCCTCGTCACCGCCGGCGTCGTCGCCGTCAGCGGAGGCGCGGCCTGGGCGGCCTGGAGCATCCTCGGCGGGGGTTCCGCCACGGCGACCGCCGGTTCCGCGGCCGACCTCGAGGTCACCGGTGCCAGCATCACCGCGCTCGTTCCGGGCGGCACCAGCGACATCACGCTGACGGTCGCCAACCCGAACACCTTCCCGGTGAAGGTCACGAGCCTGAACTTCGTCGGCATCACCACGAACAAGGCCGGCTGCGACGCCACGGCCAACGTGCAGTTCGCGAATGAATCGTTGCCGACCGAGCCGGCGACCGCGCTGGACGTCCCAGCCAAGAGCGGGTCGGTGAACGGCTCCAAGACGATCACCATCACCGGCGCGCTCAGCATGATCGCGGACGCGGACGACGACTGCCAGGGCGCCGCGTTCGCCATCGACACCGACGTGAACGGCATCAGCAACGCCGCCGCCTGATGACGATGTGGCGGGGCGCCGGGGCGCCCCGCCACATCCCATCCGCACCCTCCGCTCCAGCAGACAGAAACGGCAGCCAAACGTGCTCGGATCATCGCTGCGGGCTCGGCCCGTCCTCGTCACGTGCCTAGTCGCCACCACGCTGGCCACCACGGGCGGCGCCGCCTGGGCGCTCTGGAGCCTGGACGGGCTGGGCGTCACATCGGCGTCGGCCGGCGAAGTGATACAGCTCCAGGTGACCGCACGCCCCCGGCCCGACAATCCGCTCTACCCGGGAGCACGGTCGGCGCTTTCGATCACCGTCCGCAACGACAACCGTTTCCCGGTGCTGCTCACCACGGTGCGGCCCGGCACCGGCCCGGCAACGGTGGACGCTGCACATGAGAACGCGGGATGCGCCACCACCGGCGTCTCGCTGACGAAGTCGAGTTTCCCCGTCGTCTGGCGTATTCCCGCGCAGCGAAGCGCCACGTTCGCCCTGTCCAACTCCATCACGATGTCCAACGCCTCGGACTCGGCCTGTCAGGGTGCGACGTTCACCGTCCCGCTCACCGTCACCGGGACGAACGATGCGAGTTGACCGCCGGCGTCTGAGGGCCGCCCGACACGCGGTGGCCGGCGGAACGGCCGTGGCCTGCGTCTGGGTCGCGGCCGTTCTCCGTACCGAGAGAAGTGAAGTTGATCTCATGAAGGGCACGGCGGTCGTGATGGAGGTGAGCGGGAGCCCGATCGGGGGTCTGCATCCGGGGGCCGTGCGGCGCACCCGGGTGACGGTGACCAATCCTTTTCCGTTCGCGATCGCGGTGCGGTCGGTCGAGGCCCGGGTGGCCTCGACCTCGGAGCGCCGGTGCCGGCCGGTCGACGCCAACCTTCAGGTCGGCACCTACCTGGGCGTACTGCCACTCAGCGTCCCGGGAAACGGCCGGAAACCGGGCGGAGAGTTCGAGGTGACGATGCCGAACACGGTGGTCGACGCGTGCCGGAAGGCGTCCTTCAAGCTGGTGTTCACCGCCACCGCGACCAGGGTGGACCGGTGAGACGACGGTCCGCGGCGGCGATCGTCGTGACGGGAGCGGTGGCGGCGATCGCGGCCGGCAGTGGGCTCAGCGCCTGGGCCGCCTGGACCGTCAGCGCCGCCTCGGGACAGGCCGTTCTCAGCGGGGGCACACTGCCGGGAGTGAAGAAGCCGGATGCGGCGCTGGTCGGCGAGGTGCCGACGGTGAGCTGGGAGGCGGTGAAGCTCGGAACGGGGCAGGCGGTCGGCGGGTATCTGGTGTTCCGAAACGACGGGAACGACCGGTCGGAGGTGTGCCGAGTCGCGGCCACCGCCCTGACCTGCGCCGATGACGCTGCCGAGGTGGGGCGGGCGGTGACCTACACCGTCCACGCCACGGCCGGGAACCGCTGGGTGGGACCGCCCAGCCCGATCAGCGACCTGGTCATCCGGCCGGCCGGCCGGCTGGCGCCGAGTCCGGCGGCCGGCGCACCGAAGCCGCCCCCGAGCGCCGGGAGCCCCGGGACCAGCGGAAACAGCAGCGGAGCGCAGGCCGGGAAGACCGCCGGGCCCGGCAAAACCAGCAACACACCGACACCCGAGGCCGCGTCGTCGCCGTCCACCGAGGCCACCTCCGCCACGCCGGCACCGACGACAACCGCGCCGGAGACCGCCGATCCGCAGTGACCCGGGCCCGCCGACGGCGGCCGGGTGGGAATCCACCGGCCCGCGTGACCGGGCCCGGGCGGCTGGGGCCACCTCGGTCCACAGCGACCCGGGCCTCGCCGGCGGCGGGCGGGTGGAAACCGCCTCGGCCCACAGCGGCCCGGCGCGGGCGGTGGGGCCACCTCGATCCGCCGTGGTCGGCGCGGCGAGTGGGCCCCGCGGCGCTGGCCGGAGTGATCTTCGCGGATTTGGTGGAATCGCGCGGGCGGACGACGCGGATCCGGGCTGGACAAACCGGTTGCGGGCGGCCGGGGGCCGGATCGGTGGACAGCGGTGGGGCCCGATTCCATCACCCCGCGGGGGTAAACCGGATGGGCAGACCTGTCCGATTTATGCGCCAGAACGGCGGACGGAAAACCGATCACATCGGACATCTCCATCGGGGAACGTTGTATGAGCGCCGAATCCGGCATCATTCCCACCGGCCTTCGAGGAGGAACGAGCCGCATGCCCGACCTGAGCCATCCCCGCGCGGCTGCCACCACCGAGGTTGTCTCGTGAATCGGCGCGATGTCCTGCATGGCTTCACCGGGGACGAACTCCCGCGTACCGATCATGCGCATCTGGAGCTCGACGCGGCCGACCACGAGGAACCCACCTGGGAGGTTCGGCATCCGGGACCGCGGCGCAGGTTCGATCGGCGGGCCCGGACCATCCTCACCGCCGCGGCGGTCGCGGCCCTGCTCGCCAACGCCGGGGCGGCCTGGGCGTACTGGCGGTTCAACGGGCCGGAGAAGGACCACCTGCCGCCGGCCGCGACCAGCGTGGAGATCGCGTTGACCGCGAAGTCGGACAACAGCCGGCCGCTGCTGCCCGGTGACACCGGCAACCTGACGGTCACGGTGACGAATCAGCATCCGGTGCCGGTGCACATCACCACGATCATGGCCGCGCCGGGGCAGGTGGTCGCGGACTACGAGCACCGGGAGGCGGGCTGCGTCGACCCGCCGGTGGAGATCAACCAGAAGAGCATCGCGGTGTCGTGGGAGGTGCCGCGGAACACGATCGGGGCGTTCCCGGTGGCCGGGGCCCTGACCATGCGGGCCGGCGCTCCGGCTGCCTGCCGTGGCGCCACCTTCACGATTCCGGTGCGCGCGCAGGCCGTACGCCCATAGATCCGGTGCGCGCGCAGGCCGTACGCCCATAGGTCTTGAAAGTCCGGCGGCGGTCAACTCTGACGGCATGACTGTCTCGGTGGTGACCGGCGCGAGCGCCGGAATCGGGCGCGCGGTGGCCCGTGCGCCGGCGGCGCGGGGCGACCGGGTGGCACTGCTCGCGCGGGGCGCGGAGGGTCTCGCGAGCGTGGCGGAGGAGGTACGCCGTGCCGGCGCCACCGCGCCGCGGGCTCACACGTTGATCCGGTGCCGTGGGATGGGCCGCTCGATGGTGGCCGGATCGACCACGACGGCGTCGTGCAGCACGTGCCGGGCCCGGTCGGTGGCGACCCGGGCCAACTGTCCGTCGTGGCTGGCCGCCTCGATGCCGTCGGCGATCACCTTGGCGGTGGCCTCGCCGTAGGTCCGTGCGTCGTGGATCTCCCGTTCGTGCATGAGGGACGCCTCGTGCTCGCGGAGCCGGCCGGCCCGTGCCTCGGCCCGCTCGTACGCGTTGCCGCGGGACACCAGTTTGAGCCCGACGGCCGCACAGTCCAGCGCCACCAGCAGCAGCGCGATGCCCAGGTAGAAGACGCCGACGCCCCAGAAGTCGGTCTTCACGAGGTGCCACATGGCGGCGGTACGGGCGCCGAACCCGGAGTCGCCGCGCACCACCTCGGCGTTGGCCGCCCGTTCCGCGGTGATCATCTCGACCAGCCGGGTCTGTTCACCGGCCCGGGCGATCCGCCCGGCCCGCTGGTCGCGCTGCAACTCGGCGGCCTGCCGGTCGAGTTTCGCGGCCTGGTCGTCGAGGGCCCGGGAACGCCGGACCAGGTCGTGGCAGTAGCCGCCGCGCGGGCAGCCGGGGCTGTGGGTGACGCCGTGCCCGGCCGAGTCGGCGAGCGCCTGCCGGTAGAGCAGCCGGGCGTCCCCGCGTTTCCCGGCGGCCCGGTCGTTGAGCCGGCGGATCGCGGCGTCGTCGGCGGCGTTCTCCCGGCGCAGCTCGGCCAGCCGGGTGGTGTGACCGGCGACGGCGCCGCCGGCGTCGAGCCGGGCCAGCTGGGCGCTGTGCACGGCGGCGAGGTGGGCGTCGATCTCGCCGCGGTACCGGGCCAGCATCAGCGGCTCGGTGATCACCACGGCGAAGAGCAGGGCGAGGCTGAGCCGGCCCAGGTAGAGCCCGAGGGTGGGCGGTCGCAGCAGGTGCCGCGGGTCGGCCGAGTCGAGCTGCTCGTAGTTGATCGTCACCCGGCCCACGACCGCCCGGTCGTAGGCCACCACACCGATCGCCACCAGCGGACCGACCACCCATTGGTACCAGGGATGGGCGTATCCGGAACTGGCGTCGATGAACGCGGCGCCGCCGACCGTGGCATAGAGGAAATAGAGCAGTATGAAGACGCCGATCGATCGGTACAGGACACGGTCGGAATGCGTCGTCACGCTCTGCGGATTCACGTTCGCCACCCGCAGCAGCAGGTGCCCGAGGCCCTTGCGCATGGTGCCGAGTCTGGCCGACCCGGCCGCCGCACGTTGCCGGAATCGGCGGATCAGGCCCCGGGCAGGGTCGGCTCGGTGATGGTGACGCGCAGCAGCACCCGCGCCTCGACACTCTGCGTCTCCGGCGACAGGTCGAAGCCACCGGTGTCCTCGGCGGCGCCGATCGCGAAGGCCGCGGACCGCATCACCGGGTGGCCGCCGGCCGCGTCCGCGTCGGCGATCTCGACGATCCGGTCCAGCTCGGAACCGACCGCCTCGGCATACTCCCGGGCCCGGGCGAGGGCGTCGGCGACGGCCTCCCGGCGCACGTCGGCGCCGGCCCGGTTGCCCGGCCGCAGCTGCCACCACGGGCCGGAGATCGAGACCAGATCCTCGCCAGCCAACCGGTAGAGCAGCTCACCGAGCGACTCGAAGTCCGTGACGGTCACCGTCGTGGAGATCGATCCACGGTACGCCTCGGCCCGCTTGCCGCGCCGGTCGTACTCCGGGTTCATCTGCAGGCCGGTGGTCTCCCGGCGCTCGACGGCCTGGGCGAAGCGGTCGAGCAGGGCCGCGGTTTCGGTCGCCCGCTGGTTGATGCGGGCGACGAGGGCGGCCTTGTCGCGGTCCACCGCGGAGACCGTCACGGTGAAGACGGCCTGCTCCGGGGGGACTTCACGGCGTGCCTCGCCGTGGACGGTGACGATCGTCTTCTCCACGGCGAGGCGCCCCTTTCAGTCGGTGAACGGCTCCGCGAGGCGGTCGGCCGCGGCCGCCACCCGCTCGTCGGTGGCGGTCAGAGCGATCCGCACGTGACGGGCGGCCGCCGGACCGTAGAAGGCGCCGGGCGCGGCGAGGATGCCGCGCCGGGCCAGCCGGTCCACGGTCGCCCAGCAGTCCTCGTCGCGGGTCACCCACAGGTACAGGCCCGCCTCCGAGTGGCTGATCTCGAAACCGGCCTTGGTGAGAGCGGTCCGCAGGGTGTCGCGACGGGACGAGTACCGCGAGCGCTGCTCGGCGACGTGTGTCTCGTCGGTCAGGGCGGCGATCATCGCCGCCTGCACCGGCGCCGGGACGATCATGCCGGCGTGCTTGCGCACCGCCAGCAGCTCGCCGACCAGCGCCGGGTCGCCGCCGACGAACCCGGCCCGGTAACCGGCCAGGTTGGAACGCTTGGACAGGGAGTGCACGGACAGCACGCCGGTGTGGTCGCCGCCGGTCACCTCACCGGACAGCACCGAGACCGGCGTGCTCTCCCAGCCGAGCGACAGGTAGCACTCGTCGCTGACCACGGTGACGCCGCGCTCGCGCCCCCAGTCGACCACCTTGCGCAGGTGCTCGACGGGCAGCACCCGGCCGGTCGGGTTGGACGGCGAGTTGATCCAGATCAGCTTGACGCGGCGGTCCGGGCCGAGCGCGGTGAGCGAGTCGGACCGGATCACCTCGGCGCCAGCCAGGCGGGCGCCCACCTCGTACGTCGGGTAGCAGACGGAAGGGATGACCACCACGTCGCCGGGGCGGACCCCGAGCAGCGTGGGCAGCCAGGCGACCAGCTCCTTGGACCCGATCGTCGGCAGCACGGCCGGCTCACCGGAGGCGCCGCACTCGCGGGCCAGCCACTCCGCGATCGCGGCACGCAACCGTGGCGTGCCGGCGGTCAGCGGGTAGCCGGGCGAGTCGGAGGCGCCGGCCAGCGCCTCCCGGACGGCCGGCGGAACCGGGTCGACCGGGGTGCCGACCGACAGGTCCACGATGCCGTCCGGGTGGGCGGCGGCGACGGTCTTGGCCGGCTCCAGCAGATCCCAGGGGAAGTCCGGCAGGGCCGACGAGAGGGCGCTCAGTGTGCGTCCCCGCGCGGCGGCTGGGCGGCCACGAACGTCGCGTCCTTCTCGATCTTGCCGACCTTGGACGCGCCACCGGGCGAGCCGAGGTCCTCGAAGAACTCGTAGTTGGCGTTCGTGTAGTCCTTCCACTGCTCCGGGACGTCGTCCTCGTAGAAGATCGCCTCGACCGGGCAGACCGGCTCGCAGGCCCCGCAGTCGACGCACTCATCGGGGTGGATGTAGAGCATCCGATTGCCCTCGTAGATGCAGTCGACCGGGCACTCCTCGATGCATGCCTTGTCGAGAACATCGAGGCAGGGCTCAGCGATGATGTAGGTCACTGGTCTTTCCCTTCAAAGCCACGCCGCGGAACCGCCGACGACAAATTGCAGAGCCTAGTATTCCTGCCGAGGGAGGTAATGCGTGCTCCGACAGCAGGATGTGGGACACCGGGTGGTGGTACGGCGAATTGTAGGCGTAACCGCGGACCGCACGCTCTTCACGGATGCCCTCGGCGAACTCGTCGACCTCACCGAGACCGATCTCACACTCGCGACGGACAAGGGCACGCTCCGGGTGCCGCTGCGTGAGGTGCACCGGGCCAAGCGGGTGCCTCCGGCGCGCCGCCCGCACGCCGCCGCGGTGATCGCCCTGGAGATGGCCGCCGACGAGGCGTGGCCGGCCCCGGTCCGCTCCCGGCTGGGCGGCTGGCTCCTGCGGGCCGCCGACAACTGGACCGGCCGGGCCAACTCGGCCCTCCCGGTCGGCGATCCGGACCGCCCGCTCGAGGCCGCCATCGACGCGGTCGTGAAGTGGTATCAGGAGCACGGCCAGCGGCCGCTGATCAACACGCCGATGCCGCTCGCCGCGCCGGTGAGCTCGGCACTCGACGAGCGCGGCTGGACGAGCCGGCCGCTGACCCTGGTGCAGACCGCCCCGCTGGCGCCGCTGATCGCCCTGCCCGCCGACACCGGCCTGCCGCCGGTGGAGCTGGCCGACGCGGCCGGCGACGATTGGTATGCGATGGTCGCGCAGCACAAGGGCGCCCTGCCAGCGGCCGCGATCCGCATTCTGAACGGCGTACCGGAAAGGGTTTTCGCTCAGGTCCGCGACGCGGAGGGTGACCTTCTCGCGGTGGCCCGGGGCGCGGTGACCGGACCGGACCGCTGGCTCGGCGTGTCGCTGGTGCAGACCGTGCCGGCCGCCCGCCGTCGCGGGCTGGGCCGGCACGTGATGCGCGGGCTGGCGCGGTGGGCGTCGCAGCGTGGGGCGACCCGCGTCTACCTGCAGGTGGAGGAGCGGAACGCGGCGGCCGTGACGATGTACGGGCGGCTCGGGTTCAGCACCCACCACACCTATCTGACGCGCGAGGCGCCGCTCTAGCTAGCGGCCGACCACCCGGCGCGGGCGGGCCTTGCGGGCCTCGGTGAAGGCCTTCAGCGCCCGGGAGCGGTAGTCGCGGCCCAGCACCACCGCGGTCCAGTAGCCGAGCAGGATGCCGACGATCGCGCAGGCGCCGTAGATCCAGACCTGGGAGAAGAAGTCGCCGGCGCCGTTGGCGAACGGGCCGTCGCCGCTCAGGAACGGGCCCACCAGGACGGTGAGGGCCATGCCGCCGAGAGCGCCGAACGCCACGTCGGGCAGCCAGCCGGCCGGCTTCTCCCGCTGCGAGCGGACGAAGGCGAGGACCGCGAGAGTCAGCCCGATCGCCAGGAACATGACGATCGTGGCGATGCTCTGTGCGTCGTCCTCGCCGTCGAACGCGAAGCGGATCACCAGCCGGGCCACCGCGTTGATCGCGAACAGGCCGAGCGCCAGCGCCGTGATCCTGAACCAGCGCTGCTGCCTCATCTCGCCCTCCAGAAATCGTGCCGTGTAAATCTTCCGCCGGACATCTTCGCGGATGACACACGGTGTTTCCTAGAGGCTTCCGGAGAGTCCGCTGTGAGCCGGCGCCGCAACGGGCGGCGGTTTCAGGATCAACCGGTACGAGAACATCGCGAACGTCAGGCTGCCGGCCACCATCGTCACGAGGAAAACCCAGTTCGTGCCGCCGACCAGGTAGTCGCCGCCGGAGGTCCGGACGCCGGAGGCGGCCAGCATCACCAGCGTCCACACCGCCCACGGCACGGCGACCGCCCAGCGGCCGGCGGTCGTGCACGCGAACCAGGCGAGCGCCAGGTTCGCCACGACGGCCGCCGGGATGGCCAGCGGCAGGGGGAAGCCGCTCCCCTCGTACGGCGAGTCGCCGGCGAGCAGGGCTCCGATCGCGCCCACCCGCAGGGCGCTCAGCTGCGTCTCCAGGACCGCGGTGACGACCGCGGCGACGAGGGCCACCGCCGTCCCGGCGGCCCGGATCGTGGTGTCGATCATCTGCCGGCCGTGTCGAGACCGGCGAACAGGTCGTTCTCCCAGCCGTACGGCCCCGAGCCGGGCCCGCGGTCACCCTTGGCGAGCGTGTAGTACTCCACGCCCATGAACTCGCCGCCGAAGTCGCCGGCGATCCCGTACAGCCAGGAGTTGTCCGGGATCTGGGTGGCGTGGGCGCGCATCGCCGCGGTCTTCTTGGCGTAGTGGTCGGTGCCGTCGATCCGGGCCGCGATCTGCTCGTCGGGCGTGCCGAACGGCAGGTCCTCCGGCTTCTCCACGTCGGCGAACGGGTTGCTCTCCGCGCCGCGGAACGCCTCCATGCCGTCGATCAGGACGCTCAGTGGCATGGCGGTCCAGTAGATCTTCTCCGGGCCGTCCGGGCCGGCCAGCTCGGCGGCGCGCATCGCGACCCGGTGGGCCTGGATGTGGTCCGGGTGGCCGTAGAAGCCGTTCTCGTCGTAAGTGATCATGACCTGCGGGCGGATCTCCCGCATGATCTCGACCAGGTGGGCGGCCGCCTCGTCCAGATCGGCGCCCCAGAACGCGCCGGGGTGCTCGTTGGTCGGCAGGCCCATCATCCCGGAGTCCCGGTACCGCCCGGGGCCGCCGAGCATCCGGTGGTCGGTGACGCCGAGAGCCGCGTTGGCCCGCTCCCACTCGACCAGGCGGTAGCCGCCGAGCTGATCGGCGTGCGCGGCGCCGAGCCGGGCCAGCTCCGGCACGTGGATCTCACCCTCCTCACCGAGGGTGCAGGTGACCAGCGTCACATGAGCGCCGGTGGAGACGTAGTGCGCCATGGTGGCGCCAGTGCCGATGACCTCGTCGTCAGGATGGGCGTGCACCAGCAGCAGGCGGCGGGCGGGAAGGTCAGTCACGGCGGATACTGTACGCGCGACCACCGCCGAACTCGCTTCACCAGCCCGCGGTTTGCCCGGCGCGAGTCGCCCTTGATCGGCGATGCTGGGGGCGTGGAGTCCCCTAACGACGTGACCGTCGGGGCCGACGGCGCCCGAGTCGTGTTCCTCCGATCCGGCGAGTTGTGGCTGTTCGACGTGGCCACGGGGACGGAACGGCGGGTCGGCGCGGGGCCGGTCGGCTCGTACGCGGCCGACCGCGACGCCCGCACCGCCGCGATCCTGCGCGACGGCGAGCTGTTCCGCGCCGACCTGGTCGGGGGCACGGTCGCCGCGGTGCCGACCGCCGCTCCCGCCCACGACGCCCGCCCGGATCCGCTGGGACTGCGGATCGGGTACGTCACCGATCCCACCGGCGCGGCGGCGCTGCACGTCACCGGGCCGGACGGGGACCGGCTACTGGCCGGCGAGCCGGGCAGCGCGTGGCGGGAGCACGGCGGCACGATCGCCTGGGGGGTGCCGGGGCGGGCGGCGGGCGAGTTCGGGCGGGACCGGGGCTGGTGGTGGTCCCCGGACGGGACCCAGATCCTCGCGGTACGCAGCGCCCGTACCGTCAGCCTGCACCTGCTCGACCTGGACCTCGGCTGGGTGGACGTGCACTGGGACCGGGAGACGTACCCGTACCTGGCGCAGGTGCGCTGGTCCGGCGGCGGGCCGCTGATCACCGTGCTGCGCCGGATGCAGCAGCACGGGCTGATCCTCTCCATCGACCCGCGGACCGGGGAGACCCAGGTGCACGCGGAGCTCGCCGACGCCCGCTGGGTGGAGCCCATCCCGGGCACCCCGCGCCATCTGCCGGACGGCCGGGTGCTGGTCGGCGGCGAGCTCGCCCACGACGGCTTCGACGCCCGCTGCCTGTTCGCCGACGGCAGCCTGCTCACCCCGCCCGGCCTCTACGTGCGGCGGGTCGCCGGGACGCTGCCACGCGACGGCGGACCGGCCGGGGCGACGGACCTGATCGTCGAGGGCAGCCTGGGGGATCCGGCGGTCCGGGAGGTGTTCCGGGTCCACACGTCGCTGGGCGGCGGCGGGCCGGAGGTGAGCCGGGTGGCCGTTCTGGGCGCGACGGACCATGTCACCGTCGGTGGGGACGTGCTGGTCGCCGGTGCGCGGGTGTGGCGCGGGGACCGGTGGGTGGCGACGTTGCGGTCGTCGGCGCCGGAACCGCCGTACCGCCCGGATCCGGCTCTGGAACGGGTCACCGACCGGCGGTTACCGGCCGCCGTGCTCTATCCCACCGGCTTCGTGGCCGGGACGAGGCTGCCGGTCCTGGTCACCCTGGGCGAGGGGCCCGGGCATCAGCAGGTGCTCGCGGACCCCGCGGCCTGGCAGGAGCGCCGGCGCTGGGCCGACTCCGGCTTCGCCGTCGTCAGCATCGATTCCCGGGGTACGCCCGGAGTGGCGCCCAGTTTCGAGAAGGCGGTGCACCGCCGGCTGGCCGACGTGGTCCTCGCCGATCAGGCCGACGGCCTGTACGCGCTGCACGGCAAGCACCCGGACCTGGATCTGAGCCGGGTCGCGGTACGCGGGCACGGGCTGGGCGGCTGGCTGGCGGCACTGGCCGTGCTGCGCCGTCCCGAGGTGTTCCACCGCGCGGTGGCGAGGGATCCGGTCACCGACTGGGCCGACCTGCCGGTCCCGCTGGCCGAGCGCTACCTGGGCGACCGGGCCGACGCCGCCGACGTCTACGCCCACCACGCCCTGGCCGGCGCCTCCCCGCACGTGCTGCTGGTCGGGGCGGAGCTGCCCGGGTTCCGATCGGTCCCGAACGCCGGTTTCGAGGAGGAACGGGCCTTCCTGCTGGACCGCTGAAACTGTCGTACCCGGCGCATAGGGTCGTTTCATGACCCACTTCGATGAGGCGGGTGCGGCGGTGCAGGCCGCGCTCGACGCCGGTGCCCGCTATGCCGACGCACGCGTCATGGTGCGGCGGACCGAGGCCATGTCGGCACGTGACGGCGATGTGGAGGATCTGAGCTTCGACGAGAGCGCCGGCCTGGGCGTCCGTGCTCTGGTCGGGTCGAGTTGGGGCTTCTTCGCCGTCCCGGATCTGTCCGGCCCGTCCGCTCGCGCGGCCGGCGAGCGAGCCGCGCGGATCGCCGCGGCCAGCGCGCTGGTCCGTGGCCCGGCCTCCGATCTGCTGCCGTCGCCGGCCGTCTCGGCGAGCTGGGCCGGCGACTGCGTGATCGACCCGCTCGGGGTCCCGCTGTCCGGCAAGGGCGACCTGCTGGTCCGGGCCACCGCCGCGGCGAAGGCGGCGGGCGCCGACATGGCCGAGGCCGACTACGCGATCTGGGACACCCGCAAGTGGTTCGTCTCCAGCGAGGGCCACCGCATCGACCAGCACATCCGCGAGTGCGGCGCGGGCGTCACGGCGATCGCGATCGGTGACGGCGAGGTGCAGCGGCGGTCCTGGCCGTCGCACCGTGGCCAGTTCGGCACCCGTGGTTGGGAGCTGGTCGAGGAGCTCGACCTGGTCGGCAACGCGCCACGGATGGCCGAGGAGGCCCGGGCCCTGCTGACCGCGCCGCTCTGCCCGTCCGGCGAGACCGATCTGGTGCTCGGCGGCGAGCAACTGGCGCTGCAGATCCACGAGTCGGTGGGGCACGCCATCGAGCTGGACCGGATCCTCGGCTGGGAGGCGGCCTTCGCCGGCACCAGCTGGCTGGATCTGAGCCGGCTGGGCTCGCTGCGCTACGGCTCCGAGCTGATGAACATCACGATCGACCCGACCTTCCCCGGCGCGCTCGGCAGCTTCGGCTTCGACGACGAGGGCACCCCGGCCGTCAAGCGGCACGCGGTCCGCGACGGCGTCTGGGTGGGTGTGCTGGCCGGGCGGGACTCGGCGGCGATCGCCGGGCTGGACTACGCGGGCAGCGTCCGCTCCGACGGCTGGTCCCGGCTGCCCATGGTGCGGATGACGAATGTCGGTCTGGAGCCCGGGCCGCACACCCTCGACGAGATCATCGCGGCCACCGACGACGGGGTCTTCATGGATGTCAACCGCTCCTGGTCGATCGACGACCGCCGGCTGAATTTCCAGTTCGGGTGCGAGATCGGCTACGAGATCAAGAAGGGGAGGCTGGGCCGGATGCTGCGCAACCCGACCTACACCGGGATCGGCCCACGGTTCTGGCAGTCGATGGACATGCTGTCCAGCGAGACCGTCGCCTGGGGCACGCCGAATTGCGGCAAGGGGCAGCCGGGCCAGATCGGGCACACCGGCCATCCGGCCGCACCGGCCCGCTTCTCCGGCGTCCGGGTGGGGGTGCGCGCATGAGTGAGATGCGTTCGGCAGACGAGCTGGAGCTCGCCGTCCGGGTCGTCGAGCTGGTCCGGGAGCTGGGCGGGAGCGGCTGTGAGGCCGAGGTCAACGTGCGGCACGAGGCCGAGGCGCTGACCCGCTTCGCGAACTCGGCGATCCATCAGAACGTGGCGTCGGCCACCACCGACGTTCGGCTGCGCCTGCACACCGACGGCCGGACGGCCGGTGGCTCCACCACGCTGACCGGGCCCGACGGCCTGCGCACTCTGGTCGAGCGGACCCTGGCCGCGGCCCGGGTGAGCCCGGCCGACCGGTCCTGGCCGGGTCTGGCTCCGCCTGCGCCGCCGCGGCTGTCGGCCGGCCATGCCGGCTCGGGTGAGCGGTCCGGGCTGGGGTTCGGCTTCGACGAGGCGACGGCCCGGGCCGATCCGGCGGAGCGGGCCGCGCGGGTCCGCGACTTCGTGGAGGCGGCCGGCGGCCTGGAGACGGCAGGCTACTGCCGCACGCTGTTCGTGTCGGCCGCTTTCGCCAACTCCGCGGGCCAGGCCGTCCACGGGCGGACAGCGGAGGCCGCGATGGACGGCATCGCCCGCACGGCCGGCGCCGACGGGGTGGCCCGGCTGGCCGCCGCCCGGCTCGCCGACCTGGACGGCGCGGTGCTCGGGGCCCGCGCCGCCGCGAAGGCCCGCGCCGCGGTGGGCCCGATCGAGCTGCCCCCCGGTGAGTACGAGGTGGTCCTGGAGCCGGAAGCGGTCTCCGACCTGCTGAAGAATCTCGCGGTCTTCGGCTTCGACGGCCGCGCCCACCACCAGCGGCAGAGTTTCGCCGAGCCGGGCAAGGAACAGTTCGACCCATCGGTGACCATGGTGGATGAGCCGCTCGGCAGCCGCGAGGAGCCGGCCGCCGACCTGCCGTTCGACGACGAGGGCACGCCCCGGCGGGCGCTGGTGCTCGTTCGTGACGGGGTGACCGCGGCGGTGACCCACGACCGCACGTCGGCGGCGCTGGCGGGAGCCGAGTCGACCGGGCACGCGTCGCCGTCGTCCCGCTCGTGGGGGCCGCACGCCCGGCATGTCCGGCTGGAGGCGGTTCCCGTCTCCGGCAACGGCCCGCCGGCCGGCGGCACGGCGCCGATCGCCGACTCGGCACGGCCGCTGGTCGCCCGGATGCGCCGGGGCCTGCTGGTCACCGATCTCTGGTATACGCGGGTGCTCGACCCGAAGACCCTGGTGATCACCGGTCTGACCCGCAACGGCGTCTGGCTGGTGGAGGACGGCGAGATCACCGCTCCGGTGAGTAATCTTCGCTTCACCCAGTCCTATCCGCGGGCGCTCGCGCCGGGCCGGGTGCTGGGCATCGGCGCGTCGACGGTGCTGCTGCCAGAGCTGTGGGGCCGGGCGAGGTATGGTGCTCCCGCCCTGCATCTGGCCGCGTGGAACATCACGGGCAACGCCTCCGGGTAGGTCGATCGACCTACACAATCCGGGACGGTGTTTTGTGACCCGGCCCCGCACCACGTGCGGGACCACCGGCGTAACGTGTGCCCCACATCACTGTCGCGGCACGACGCGAAGCGGGGTAGCAGTATGTCCGGACAACGTCGCCCGAGACCCTGCACACGGCACTGTCAGGAGATGGAATGACGACGACGGCATCACGGCCGGGCGACGGCAAGGCACGCGCGGCGATCTCCGCGCGCACGCTGCGCACCGACCGCTGGTGGCTTGCACCCCTGGTGACCTTTATCGGACTCACCTCGTGGGTCACCTACGCCACCGTCCGGGTGTTCATGCACGACTTTTTCTGGGTCGGGGAGTACCACTACCTCACCCCGTTCTACTCCCCGTGCATGACCGACCGATGCGGTGACGCGGCGATGTTCGGCACCCCACTGCCGAACTTCTTCCTGCTCCCGGAGGCGGCGTTCACCCTGCCGCTTCTACTGATCTTCCGGTTGACCTGCTACTACTACCGGAAGGCGTACTACCGGGCGTTCTGGTTGTCGCCGCCGGCCTGCGCCGTCCCGGACGGCCACAAGACGTACTCCGGTGAGACCCGCTTCCCGCTGATCTTCCAGAACGCGCATCGGTACGCGTTCTACGCCGCCGGAATCATCTCGGTGATCAACACGTGGGACGCGGTCGTGGCACAGACCACCGGGCTCGGCCTGGGCAACGTGATCCTCTGGGTCAACGTGATCCTGCTCTGGGCGTACACGCTGTCCTGCCACTGCTGCCGCCACATCACCGGCGGCCGGCTCAAGCACTTCTCCAAGCACCCGGTGCGTTACCGCTTCTGGACCCTCGTCTCCAAGCTCAACGCCCGGCACATGCAACTCGCGTGGATCACGCTCGGCACCCTGGCGCTGACCGACTTCTACATCATGGGTCTGGCCGCCGACTGGTACTCCGACCTGCGCTTCATCAGCTGAGGAATCCCCCATGAGCAAGCTTACGAGCGAATCATCAGGCACAGTTGAGCGCTCGTCGCGCAGCCGGAGCGAAGCGGCGGTCATGCGATGAGCACCAAGATCGAACGACACCTGTACGACGTCGTCGTGATCGGCGCCGGTGGCGCCGGACTCCGCGCGGCGATCGAGGCCCGGCTCGCCGGGAAACGGACCGCGATCATCTCGAAGTCGCTGTTCGGCAAGGCCCACACGGTGATGGCCGAGGGTGGCGCCGCCGCCGCGATGGGCAACGTCAACTCCAACGACAACTGGATGGTCCACTTCCGCGACACCATGCGCGGCGGCAAGTTCCTGAACAACTTCCGGATGGCCGAGCTGCACGCCAAGGAAGCCCCGGAGCGGATCTGGGAGCTGGAGACCTACGGCGCGCTGTTCGACCGTACGAAAGACGGGAAGATCTCACAGCGGAACTTCGGCGGCCACGAGTACCCGCGACTCGCCCACGTCGGCGACCGCACCGGTCTGGAGCTGATCCGGACCCTCCAGCAGAAGATCGTCTCGCTCCAGCAGGAGGACTTCGCCGAGACCGGCAGCTACGAGTCCCGGATCCGGGTCTTCCAGGAGACCACGATCACCGAGCTGATGCTCGACGGCGACCGGGTGGCCGGGGCGTTCGGCTACTACCGCGAGACCGGCGAGTTCCTGCTCTTCGAAGCGCCGGCCGTGGTGCTGGCCACCGGCGGGGTGGGCCGCAGCTACAAGGTCACGTCGAACTCGTGGGAGTACACGGGCGACGGCCACGCGCTGGCCCTGCGCTCCGGCGCGACGCTGATCAACATGGAGTTCCTCCAGTTCCACCCGACCGGCATGGTCTGGCCGCCCAGTGTCAAGGGCATCCTGGTCACCGAGTCGGTCCGCGGCGACGGCGGGGTGCTGCGCAACTCGGCGGGCAAGCGTTTCATGTTCGACTACGTCCCCGACGTCTTCCGCAAGCAGTACGCGGAGACCGAGGAGGAAGCCGACCGCTGGTACACCGACCCCGACAACAACCGCCGCCCACCCGAGCTGCTGCCGCGTGACGAGGTGGCCCGGGCCATCAACAGCGAGGTCAAGGCGGGCCGCGGCAGCCCGGCCGGCGGCGTGTTCCTCGACGTGTCCACCCGGATGCCGGCCGAGCAGATCATCCGGCGGCTCCCGTCGATGCACCACCAGTTCAAGGAGCTGGCCGACGTCGACATCACCAAGGAGCCGATGGAGGTCGGGCCGACCTGCCACTACGTGATGGGCGGAGTCGAGGTGGAGCCGGACACCGGCGCGGCCCTCGGCACGGTCCAGGGGCTGTTCGCGGCCGGCGAAGTGTCCGGTGGCATGCACGGGTCCAACCGGCTGGGCGGAAACTCGCTCTCCGACCTGCTCGTCTTCGGCAAGCGGGCCGGTGAGCACGCCGCCGCGTATGTGGACGCGCTTCCCGTACGGCCGAAGCCCGCGAAGGTCGACGTGGCCGCCGCGGCCGAGGTGGCACTGGCGCCGCTGACCCGCACCGGCGGGGAGAACCCGTACACGTTGCAGCAGGACCTGCAGGCGGTGATGGGCGATCTGGTCGGCATCATCCGCCGCGAGGGCGAGCTGACCGACGCGCTCAAGCGCCTCCAGGAGCTGAAGGTGCGGGTGGCGAACGTGAGCGCCGACGGCGGCCGCCTCTACAACCCCGGCTGGCACCTCGCCATCGACCTGCGCAACATGCTGGTCGTCTCGGAGTGCACGGCCAAGGCCGCGCTGGAGCGCGAGGAGTCCCGCGGCGGCCACACTCGCGAGGACTTCCCGAAGATGGACCCGCAGTGGCGGCGCGTCAACCTGGTCTGCTCGCTCGACGAGACCGGCGAGGTGCACCTGGAGCGAAAACCGGTCCCGCGGATGCGCAGCGAGCTGATCGACCTGTTCGACCGCAGTGAGCTGGCGAAGTACATGACCGATGAGGAACTCGCCGAGGTGGAGGCAGAGTGAAACGCCACTTTCGTGTCTGGCGCGGCGACCCGTCCGGCGGCGACCTGCGCGACTTCGACGTCGAGGTGCACGAGGGCGAGGTCGTCCTCGACATCATTCACCGGCTGCAGGCCACCCAGGCGCCGGATCTGGCGTGCCGGTGGAACTGCAAGGCCGGCAAGTGCGGCTCCTGCTCGATGGAGATCAACGGCAAGCCGCGGCTCGGCTGCATGACCCGGATGTCGACGTTCGACGAGGACGAGACGATCACGATCACCCCCGTCCGAACCTTCCCGGTGATCCGCGACCTGGTGACCGATGTCTCCTTCAACTATGAGAAGGCGCGGGAGACGCCCGCGTTCGCACCGCCGCCCGGCGTCGCCCCCGGCGACTACCGGATGCAGCAGGTCGACGTGGAACGCAGCCAGGAGTTCCGGAAGTGCATCGAGTGCTTCCTCTGCCAGAACACCTGTCACGTGATCCGCGACCACGACGAGAACAAGCCGGCCTTCTCCGGCCCGCGCTACTTCATCCGGGCCGCCGAGCTGGACATGCACCCGCTCGACGACCGCACGGACCGCAAGGACTATGCGCAGGCCAGCCAGGGTCTCGGCTACTGCAACATCACCAAGTGCTGCACCGAGGTCTGCCCCGAGCACATCAAGATCACGGACAACGCGATCATCCCGATGAAGGAACGCGTGGTCGACCGCCGCTACGACCCTCTGGTCTGGCTCGGCCGCAAGATCTTCCGCCGGGACGGCATGGAGTCGGCGTCGGCGAAGCCGCCGACCGTCAACCCGTCGATGTCCAGCGCCCGCCTCCCGGAGACCGCCCCCGTCGGCCCGGACGGCCACATGGACATCGCCGAGCTCCTCGCCCCGCAGCAGGGCGGCCTGTCCCCCTTCGGCGAGGACATCGAGTTCCCCCTCCCGCCGGAACAGCTCTCCTACCACCACCCCGACCCGGAGAAACCCACCGACCACTGACGGGCGCGAGCGAGGCGGCGGGCTCCCCCTCGCCGTCTCGCTTCAACCCCGTCCCGGTACGCGGTGATCCGCCCCGCCGAGATTCCCCGTCCCCGGAAGCGCCACGCGATCAAGCGCCGCGCAAGGCTGTGCCGCGCCCACCGGGCTGGAGCGGGGTGGTCACCCCGCCTTCGGCTTCCGGTCCCCTGTTCCCGGCACTCCCGGGCCTTCTCCGGTCCCCTGCCTCTCCACCGCCCCGGACTCCCAGAGCTCCCGCCGGCCCGCTACCTGCCCACCGGCCCGGACTCCCAGAGCTCCCGCCGGCCCGCTACCTGCCCACCAGCCCGAGTTCCCAGAGCTCCCACCGGCCCGCTAGCTCCCCACCAGCCCGAGGTCCTGGGTCTTCCCGGCCGTGTGAGCGCGGGCGTTCGCGCCCGCCGAAGGCCTAGAGTCGCAGCGTGCCTCTGCTCACCACACCGGCGCTTCCGCCGGGTTCGCTGTCCGCTGCGACGCAGCCTGTCATCGACGGTGAAGGGCTGCGGTTGCGGCCCTGGCGGGAGGGCGACGCGGACGCGGTGGTGGCGGGTTTCGCTGATCCGGCCGTCCGGCGGTGGCACTGCCGGAGCCTGTCCCCGGCCGAGGCACTCGTCTGGATCGCACAGTGGCCGGCCCGCTGGCGTGCGGAGACCGACGCGGGCTGGGCGATCGTCGAGGGCGGGCAGGTCGTCGGCCAGACCGGCCTGCGGCACATCAGCCTCGACGAGGGCCTCGCACACATCTCCTACTGGGTCCTCCCGGCCGCCCGCGGCCGCCGAACCGCACCCCGGGCTCTGGTGGCGCTGACCCGGTGGAGCTTCACCGAACTCGGCCTGCACCGCCTGGAACTGAGCCATTCCACGCAGAACGCCGCCTCGTGCCAGGTGGCCCAGCGCTGCGGTTATCTCCTGGAGGGCACCAAACGCAGCGAGGCCCGCCACGCCGACGGCTGGCACGACATGCACCTGCACGCCCGTCTGTCGACCGACTGACCCGGCTGGTTGATCTCGGTGAGCGGCGGCGCGGTCAAGCGGCTGAGGCGCTGCCCGCGTGGCCGGACCGCCAGAGGTCGAGGCCGTCGAGGATGCGCTCCAACCCGAACGCGAAGCTCTGATCCCAGATCTGGTCGGGGTCGAGTTCGGTGACGCCGCTCTCCTGCCGCCACCGTGCATAGTCCGGATAGTCGCGCGCATTCTCCTCCAGGAACGGCTCCAGTTGCTCGCGGATCTTCGCGGCCGACTGCCCGGATCGCTGCACTGCCGCGGCGACCGCGGCCTCGGTGGTGGCCGCTCCGATGACGTGCGCGGTGATCAGGGAGTGCACGTGTGACAGGGCTGATCCGGTGAATCCCGCCGCGGACAGCAGCGCGACGCTGCGGTTGCTCATCCGCATCACGTTGGGCCCGATGGTGGGCCGCACCCCCAGCAGCCCGATCACCCACGGATGGCGCAGCAGCATGGCCCGCATGCCGTTGGCCATCACCGACACTCCCACCCGCCACGGGGTGTCGCCCGGCTCGGGCACGTAGATCTCGCCCATCACCTGGTCGACGGCCAGTTCGAGCAGATCGTCCTTGGTCGCCACGTGCCAGTAGAGCGAGGTGGCGCCGGAGCCGAGCCGTGCCCCGAGGCGGCGCATGCTCAAGCCGGCCGCCCCCTCGGTGTCGAGCAGCTCGATCGCCGTGCGCACGATCTGCTCCCGGCTGAGGGTCGGTTGACCGGTGCGTGGGCGGGCCTGGCGCGTCCACACCGAGTCGGTGAATTCGGGCATGAGGTCATCTTAGAGCGACTCGCACACTGTTCGACTCCACTGGTACGGTGTTCGAGCGAACTAGAACGCCGTACGAGAGAGGACTGTCAATGCCCGACCGTCACCCCCGCCGCTGGCTGATCCTGGGCGTGCTGTGCCTGAGCCTGCTCGTGGCAGTCGTGGACAACATGGTGCTCAACATCGCCATCCCGGCGCTGATCCGCGACCTCGGCGCGAGCCCCTCCGAGATTCAGTGGATCATCGACGCCTACATCCTGGTCTTCGCCGGCGCGCTGCTCACCGCGGGCAGCCTCTCCGACCGGCATGGCCGCCGCCTCGGCCTGATCACCGGCCTGGTGATCTTCGGTGGCGCCTCAGCACTGGCCACCATCTGCGAAACCCCGGGCCAGCTGATCGCGGTCCGCGGACTGATGGGCCTGGGCGCCGCTTTTCTGATGCCGGGCACCCTGGCCATTCTCACCACGGTCTTCGACGAGGACGAACGCAAGAAGGCGATCGCGATCTGGAGCTCGGTGCTGATGCTCGGCGCGATCGGCGGCCCCACCCTGGGCGGACTGCTGCTGGAGCATTTCTGGTGGGGATCGGTCTTCCTGCTGAACATCCCGATCGTGTTGCTCGGCATCCTGGCCGCTGTGCTGATCATCCCCGAGTCACGGGGCCCGGCCACCCGGCCCGACATCCTGGGCGCCCTGCTCTCCACGGTCGGCATGGCCGCGCTGGTCTGGGGCGTCATCTCGGCTCCCGAGCACGGCTGGGAGTCGGCGCACACCACCGGCGGCTTCCTCATCGCCCTGGTGGCCCTCACCGCCTTCGCCCTCTGGGAGCGCCGCGTCGCCGAGCCGATGCTGCCGCTGTCCCTCTTCCGGGACCGCAACTTCCGGGGCGCCAGCCTGTCGCTCGTGCTGCTCTCCTTCTCCACCGGTGGCGTGATGCTGGCGATCACGCAACACCTCCAGTTCGTCCTCGGGTACGAACCGATCCGGGCGGGCACGGCCTTCATCCCGATGATCGTGACGACGATGGCGTTCAACGGGGTCGGCGTGGTGGTGGACAAGAGGTTCGGTGCCCGGGTGGCGCTGTCGGCCGGACTCCTGCTCGTCGCCGGCGGTTTCGCGATCCTCTCGTCGCTGGATGCGGGCGATGGATACCTGATGCTGGCCGCGGCCCTGGTCGTCATCGGGATGGGCGGTGGAGTGGCGGCACCGGCCGCAGTGGGAACGCTGCTGAGCGCGCTGCCGCCGGAGCGCGCCGGAGTCGGCTCGGCTGTCAACGACACGGTGCAGCAGATCGGCACGGCACTGAGCGTGGCGATCCTGGGCAGCGTGCTGACCACGGCATATCGCGCGTCGATGCCCGCGGAGGTCACCGGCCCGGCGCGCGACTCGCTCGGTGACGCGCTCGGGGTGGCCACGGCGACCGGGAACACCGGCCTGGCCGAGACCGCGCGTGCCGCTTTCGTGGACGCCATCGCGGTCACCTCTCTCATCGGCGTGGTGGGTGGGATCGCGGCGGCGGCGCTGGCCGCCGCGGTGTTGCGCCCGAAGCCTGCCACGGATCCGGAGGCGCCCGGCCCGTTGTCCACAGAAGCCGAATCAGCGACTTCGTTGTCCACAGGTCTGGAGGCGAAGGCCGTGGAAATCGAACGCCAGTACTAACATGGCGGCATGACCAGCGCCTACCAGCCTTCGATGCTCGACCTGCTGTCCGGTTCGGCCGCGGTCGAGCCGCTGACCGGCCGCCTCCACCGCCATCACCTCACCGCCGGCGCCTGGATCGATGTCCTGCCCGGCTGGCTGCACGGCTCCGACGCCGTGTTCGAGACGCTGCTCGGCATCGACTGGCGTGCCGAGCGGCGGCGGATGTTCGACGACGTCGTCGATGTCCCCCGGCTTCTCCGCTGGTTCCCGGCGGAGGAGCCGCTGCCCCATCCGGCGCTGACCGCCGCCCGCACCGAGCTGAACCGGCATTACGCCGATGATCTGGGCGAGGAGTTCATGACCGCCGGGATGTGCCTCTACCGCGACGGCCGCGACAGCGTGGCCTGGCACGGTGACACCATCGGCCGTTCCGCCACGCAGGACACGATGGTCGCGATCGTCTCGTTCGGCTCCCCACGAAACCTGCTGCTGCGACCACGCGCGGGCGGGCACGAGACGCTGCGTTTCCCGCTCGGGCACGGCGATCTGATCGTGATGGGCGGGTCCTGTCAGCGCACTTGGGAGCACGCCGTCCCGAAGACCACGAAGGCGGTCGGATCGCGGATCAGCGTCCAGTTCCGCCCTGCCGGCGTCGCCTGAGGTAACAGGGTTATCGCAAGTGGTTGACGAGTCGGCCGAGAAAGTTACACTCCAAGTGTAAATAGTTGATGCTCCATCTCCACCTAGGATCTCCACCGGTCCGGCGAGGCGGCCATGTCAACAGATCCCCCGCTCAAGGAGCTCGCGCTCCACAACATCACGGTCCGCTTCGGCGGCCTGACCGCACTCGAGGACGTCTCCCTGCGCGTGGCGCCGGGGCGGATCGTAGGCGTCATCGGGCCGAACGGCGCAGGCAAAACCACCCTTTTCAACGTCATCTGCGGTTTTGTGAACCCGACCACCGGGTCACTCACGCTCGACGGGCAGCCCTGGCGGCCCCGGCCGCACCAACTGAACCGTCTCGGCATCGCGCGTACCCTCCAGGGAGTCGGCCAGTTCGCCGGCATGACCGTCCTGGAGAACGTGATGGTCGGCGCCCGCAACCGGCACGCCGAGCAGGAGGCGCTCACCGCCCTGGAGCGGTGTGGTGTCGCCCGTTACGCGGCCGCCCATCCCGGCGCGCTGCCGTATGCGATTCGTAAACGCATCGAGCTGGCACGGGCACTGGTCGCCAAGCCACGCATCCTGATGCTCGACGAGCCGGCCGGCGGGCTGGACTCGGATGAGATCCGCTGGCTCGGCAACCTGATCAAAGAGGTCGGCACCACCGTCCTGCTGGTGGAACACCACATGGACCTGGTGATGTCGGTCTGCGACGAGATCCTCGTGCTCGACTTCGGCAAGCCGATCGCGCTCGGGAGCCCCGGCGAGATCAGCGAGAACCCTCGGGTCACCGAGGCCTATCTCGGCGCTCCGGCCTGACCCCGGGCCGCCGTTCCCTCCTCGGTCTGACGGCCCGGGCTCGCTGACCTATTTCCGCACCATCAGCTTTCCGCACCATCGAGGCCGGACCGGCCTCCCATTTCGCATATCCGGAAAGCCGGGCATCAACCGGCTCTCCTCGGCATACCCACCGAGCGGCCCCGAAGGAGGAGCGCCGATGATCACCCGTCCCCCGGCACCGGCCGGAGACACCCCATGAGCGGGGCGTTACTACAGGTCGAAGGCCTGACCGCCGGGTACGGCGCGGCGCCGGTGCTGCACGACGTCGGCCTCACCGTCCAGCCGGGAGAGATCGTCGCCGTGCTCGGGGCGAACGGCGCGGGGAAGACCACTTTGCTGCGCACCCTCTCGGGCCTGGTTCGCACCACGCGTGGCCGGGTCGTCTTCGACGGCGCGGAGCTTTCCGGCACCAAAGTGGAGCACCTGGTGCGGAGAGGCATCGCCCACGTCCCGGAGGGGCGCGGCGTGGTCACCGAGTTGACCGTGGACGAGAACCTCCGGCTCGGCGGCCTGTGGCGGCGCGACCGGGCGGACAGCCGGAAGGCGCTCGACGAGGTCTACGAACTGTTCCCCCCGCTGGCGCAGCGCCGGACCTTCGCCGGCCACCAACTGTCCGGTGGCGAACGGCAGATGCTGGCCCTGGGCCGGGCGCTGGTCGGGCGGCCGAGGCTGCTGCTGCTCGACGAGCCGTCGCTGGGCCTCGCTCCGAAGGTGACCGGGCAGATCATGGCGCTCCTGCGTGACCTGCGGGAACGCACCGGACTCGCGGTGCTGCTGGTCGAACAGAACGTGCGCAGCGCGCTGTCCATCGCCGACGAGGGCGTGGTGCTCGCGCTGGGCCGGGTGGTCGCTCGCAACAAGGCGTCGGTGTTGCGCGACGACGCTGATCTCCGTCACGCCTATCTGGGGTTCTAGCGATGGACCGATTCGTATATCTGACCTTCGACGGGCTCAGCCGCGGGCTGGTCTACGCCGCGTTCGCGCTGGCTCTGGTGCTGATCTGGCGGGCCGCCCGGATCGTCAACTTCGCACAGGGCGCGATGGCGGTCGCCGCGGTGTACGTGGCCTATTCGGTGACGAACGCGACCGGGTCGTACTGGCTCGGGTTCGTGGTGGCTCTGCTGGCCGGGCTGGTGCTCGGTGTCACCGTCGAACGGGTGGTGATGCGGTTCGTCGACCACTCGTCACCGCTCAACGGGGTGGTGGTGGCGCTGGGCCTGGTCCTGATCATCCAGGGCACGCTCGGCATCATCTACGGCAACGAGTACCTGCCGGTGGAGACACCGTTCAGCCGGGACGCGTTCGAGGTGGGCGGGATCGCGATGCTGTCGCGGTACGACCTGTTCGTCTTCGCCGCGGTGGGCACGGTGGTCGTCCTTCTCTCGCTTCTCTTCACCCGTACGGCGATCGGTCTGCGGATGCGGGCAGCGGCCTTCGCTCCGGACGTGTCCCGCCTGCTCGGCGTCTCGGTGGGCGGCATGTTGACGCTCGGCTGGGCGCTGGCGGCGGCGGTCGGATCGCTCGCCGGGATGCTGGTCGTCCCCACCGAACTGGGCGTGCATCCGACCGCCATGGACGTCGTCTTCGTGTCGGCGTTCACGGCAGCGGTGGTCGGCGGTCTGGACAGCCCGATCGGCGCGGTCATCGGCGGCCTGGTCGTGGGGCTGCTGCTGTCGTATGTCAGCGGATACATCGACGTCACCGTCGCCCCGATGGCGATCCTCACCCTGCTCGTGGTGGTCCTGCTCGGCAAGCCGGGCGGATTGTTCTCCAGCTCGAAAGCGAGGGTGGCATGACCGACTGCACCGAGCGGCACCCGGCTGCGCCCCACCACCAACCTCACAGGCGAGGGCCGGGAGGGCATGCCCAGGGAGGGACAGCATGACGGAGGTACAGCAGAAGGCGAACGCGGCGCCCGTACCGGATGTGGGGTTGAGCGTGCCGAAGCGCCGGCGGCGCGTGCACCCGGCTCTGGTGATCGTGGCCGGCGCGGTTCTGGTGGTGGCGCTGACCTACGTGCTGCCGCCGTTCCGGAACTATCAGCTCGCCACGGTGGGCGCCTACTTCTGCGTGACCGCCGGCTTGACCGTCCTCACCGGATTGAACGGCCAGTTGTCGCTGGGGCACGGCGCGTTGATGGCGACCGGCGCCTACACGCTGGCGCTGACCCAGAACAAGTGGGTGAACCTTCCGCTCAGCTTCGCCGTGGCGATTCTGGTGACGACGGTCGCGGGCGCGGTGATCGGTCTGGCCGCGGCCCGGCTGCGCGGTCCCTATCTGGCCGGTCTCACGTTGGCCGTGGCGATCGTCGTCCCGTCGGTGACCAGCACGTTCGACGAGACGTTCAACAGCGATCAGGGCCTGTCGGTGATCCTGAACCCGCCGCCGGAGACGATCCCGATGGAGCGCTGGCAGGCCTGGCTGTGCTGGGGCGCGGCGCTGATCGTGGTGCTGGTCCTGGCGCTGCTGATCCGTGGCCGGTTCGGGCGTGACCTGCGGGCGGTGCGCGACGACGAGACCGCCGCGAAGCTGGCCGGGATCAACATCGCCCGGACCCAGGTGCTGGCGTTCGTGGTGAGCGCCGTCTGCGCCGGTGTGGCCGGTTCCCTGTTCGCCGTGCTCGCGCAGAGCGTGTCGCCCGGCGCTTTCCCGCTGACGCTTTCCCTGTTCCTGGTCATGGCGATCGTGATCGGCGGGCTGGGGAGCCTGTTCGGCGCTCTGTGGGGCGCGGTTCTGCTGGTGCTTCTCCCCACGCTGGCCCAGTCCGTAGGCGAGCAGACCGGATCTCAGCAGCTCGAGGGCAACCTCGCGCTCGTCGTCTTCGGTGTGGTTCTCGTCGTCGTCATGCTCGCCGCCCCGGGCGGCCTCGCATCCATCCCATCCCGAATTTCACGTCTTATCAGGAGGAATCGATGAAACGTACGGCGACGGCGGCTCTGGCCGTCGTGCTGCTCGCCACCGCGGGCTGCACGAGCGATAGCGACGGCGGCGGTTCCAGCAGCGCGAGCGTGCCGGGCGTGACCGACACCGAGATCGTGGTCGGCACCCACATGCCGCTGACCGGTCCGGCCGCGGCCGGCTACTCGAAGATCGCGCCGGCCACCAAGGCGTACTTCGACTATGTGAACGCCAACGGCGGCGTGCACGGCCGGAAGATCAGCTACAAGGTCAAGGACGACGGCTACAACCCGGCCAACACCCAGACCGTGGTGCGTGAGCTGGTGCTCCAGGACAAGGTCTTCGCGATCCTGAACGGCCTGGGCACTCCGACGCACACCGGCGTGCTGGACTTCCTCAAGACGAACCGGGTGCCGGACCTCTTCGTGGCCAGCGGCAGCCGCAGCTGGAACCAGCCGGACAAGTACCCGGGCACTTTCGGCTTCAACCCGGACTACACGGTCGAGGGCAAGATCCTCGGCACGTATGTCAAGGAGAACCTGGCCGGCAAGAAGGCCTGCTTCCTGGGCCAGGACGACGATTTCGGCCGGGACAGCCTGGTCGGCATCGAGAAGATCCTCGGCCCGGTCGCGGCCAAGGAGAGCTACGTGACCAGCAATCCGAACGTGGGCCCGCAGATGGGCGCGCTGAAGGCGGCCGGCTGTGAGGTCGTGCTGCTGGCGACTGTGCCCGGTTTCACTGCCCTGTCGATCGGGACGGCTGCGAAGATTGCGTTCAAGCCGCAGTTCGTCGTCAGCAACGTCGGCGCCGACCCGACCACCGTCGGGAAGACGC
Organism: Actinoplanes sp. NPDC049802; assembly: GCF_040656595.1. NCBI lineage: Bacteria > Bacillati > Actinomycetota > Actinomycetes > Micromonosporales > Micromonosporaceae > Actinoplanes > Actinoplanes sp. NPDC049802. Next base: position 48,165 of record NZ_JBFAMR010000014.1, on the reverse strand, counting down.
TGGGTGCCGCCGCGCCCCTTATGGAGGGTCTGGTGGCAGCCAACTACCTGCCGCTGAACAACGATGACACCAATCCGTGGATCCAGCTGTTCAAGAAGGTGAACGCGGCGCACAACGGCAACGCCGAATTCGACAACAACGTCGTCTACGGCATGTCGGTCGGCTACCTGTTCGTCCAGGCGCTCCAGGCAGCGGGCAAGGACCTGACCCGCGACAAGATCGTCGAGGCCGTGCAGAAGAACGGCTTCCAGGGCCCCGGCCTGGTGCCGCTGCGCTTCTCCGCACAGGACCACTCGGGTTACGGCGGAGAGCAGCTCACCAAGATCCAGGGCGGCAAGGCGGTGTACTTCGGCACGCCGTACACGACTGACGACAAGGACGCTCCGGTCGCGCCGTACTCGGGCCAGGCAGCGACTCCGCCGCAGAACGGCGTACCGGCCCCGTAATATCTGCACTCACACTGCAATAACACGACTTCAGGAGGTTTGAGCGATGGCGGACCAGATAGCGATCGTGACCGGGGCAAGCCGCGGAATCGGGTTCGCCATCGCCCAGCGCTTCGTCGCCAAGGGAGCGAAAGTCGCGATCACCGGCCGTGACGCCGACGCCCTCGAGGCCGCCGTGAAAGAGCTCGGCGGCTCCGAGGTGGCGGTCGGTGTGGCGGGCAAGGGTGACGACCCGGCGCACCGGGCAGCCGTGGTCGACACGGTGCGGGAGCGGTTCGGGCCGATCACCACACTGATCAACAACATCGGGATCAACCCGGCGTACGGGCCGCTCGCCAGCCTCGACCTGAACGCCGCCCGCAAGATGGCCGAGGTCAACCTGATCGGCACGCTCGGCTGGGTCCAGGAGGCGCTGCGGGGCGGGCTCGCCGACGGTGGCTCGATCGTCAACATCTCCTCGGTCTCCGGTGTGCGGCCCGCACCCGGGATCGCCTTCTACGGCACCACCAAGGCGGCTCTGATCCACCTCACCGAAGAGCTCGCGGTCGAGTTGGCCCCGAAGATCCGGGTCAACGCGGTCGCGCCCGCGGTCGTGAAGACCCGGTTCGCCACCGCCCTCTACGAGGGGCGGGAGGCGGAGGTGGCGGCCACGTATCCGCTCAAGCGGCTCGGCGACACCGATGACGTGGCCGGCACCGTGGCATTCCTCTGTTCCCCGGAGGCGGGCTGGATCACCGGGCAGACCATCGTGATCGACGGCGGCCTCACCCTCACCGGGGCCGTCCAGTGAAACGCGTCGTGGTCACCGGCGCCGGCGGCGGGATCGGGGCGGCGCTGGCCCGCCGGTTCGCCGCGGACGGCGCCAAGGTCGTGGTCAATGACCTGAACGGTGACACCGCCCGTTCGGTCGCCGGTGAGATCGGCGGTCTCGCGGTTCCCGGCGACGCTGCCGACGAAGCCGACGTCCAGCATCTGATCGACACCGCCTGGAACGAGTTGGGCGGCATAGACCTGTTCTGCTCCAACGCCGGAGTGCTGTCGTCCGGTGACGAGACGACGCCGGACGCCCAGTGGCAGCGCGACTTCGGGGTCAACGTGATGTCGCACGTCTACGTGAGCCGGGCGCTGCTGCCGCGCTGGCTGGACAGCGGCGAGCCGAAACGACTGCTGATCACGGTGAGCGCGGCCGGGCTGTTGACCCTGCTGGGCAGTGCCACCTACTCGGTGACGAAGCACGCGGCACTGGCCTATGCCGAGTGGCTGCGGGCGACCTACGCCCATCGGGGTCTGATCGTGCAGGCGCTCTGCCCGCAGGGAGTGCGCACCGACATGCTGACCCGCGGCAACGATAGCGGCAGCGGGTCCGCGTCACTGCTCGCCGAGGGTGCGCTGGCCCCCGAGGCGGTCGCCGACCTGGTCGCCGGCTCGCTGGAGGGCGAGGGTTTCCTGATCCTCCCGCACCCCGAAGTCGAGGGTTACTACCGCTTGCGTGCGAGCGATCCGGACCGTTGGCTGGGTGGCATGAACAAACTTCAGCGCGGTTTTGAGCAGAAGGCGTCACAGGCATGATCGACTGCATGGAGCGGCACAGAGCGGTACCGGCCGGAGACTCCGCGGGCGAGGGCCGGGAGAGCATGTCAGGGCAGGCACAGTGAAGGGCCTGGACCTGGAGAGACTCCAGGCCTATCTGGACAGTCCGCCGCTCTCCGGGACGATGTTCGCGGGCGGCAGGTCGAACCTGACGTATGCGGTCACCGACGGCGTGAACCGATGGGTACTGCGCCGCCCACCGCTGGGGCACGTACTGCCCACCGCCCATGACATGGCCCGTGAGCACAAGGTTCTCGACGCGCTATCCAAGGCCGGCTTCCCGGTGCCGAAACCGGTGCTGCTCTGCACCGACACCGACGTGATCGGGGCGCCGTTCTACCTGATGGAGCACGTCGACGGCACCATCTACCGGGACGCGGCCGGCCTCTCCCCCGCCGAGTTCCGGGAGCTGACGTTCACGCTCGTCGACACGTTGGCCGACCTGCACGCCCTGGACCCGCAGGCGATCGGGCTGGGTGACTTCGGCAGGCCGGAGGGCTTCAACGCCCGGCAGGTGCGCCGCTGGAAGCAGCAGCTCGACGCGTCCCACAGCCGCGAGCTGTCCGGCATCGACGAACTGCACGCACGGCTCGCCACCGACATCCCGGACGGTGCCGGCACCGTGGTGCACGGCGACTTCCGGCTCGACAACGTGCTGGTCAGCGACAAGCTGACGGTGAACGCGGTGCTGGACTGGGAGATGTCCACACTGGGCGATCCGCTCAGCGACCTGGCGCTGATGCTGATCTACGCCGGGCGGCCGCTGCTGGAACGCGACGGCATGGCGGTGGCGCCGGTCGACATCCCGGGCCATCCCACCCTCGGCGAGATCTCCGCCCGGTACGCCGAACGGAGCAAACGGGACGTCAGCGACCTGCACTGGTATGTCGGCTTCGCCGCTTTCAAACTCGCCGTCATTCTCGAGGGCGTGCACTACCGCTACACCAAGGGACAGACGGTCGGTCCCGGCTTCGACACCGTCGGGGCGATGGTTCCCGCCCTGGTCGAGCAGGGCCACCGAGCGCTGGAAGGACACTGATGGACTTCGAGTACGACGCGAAGACCGAGGACTACCGCAAGAGACTGCTCGCCTTCATGGACGAGCACGTCTATCCCGCCGAGGCCGAGTTCCACTCCGACGGCGACGGCTGGGAGCCGCCCGCCGTCCTGGCGAGCCTCAAGGAGGCCGCCAAGGAGGCCGGGCTGTGGAACCTCTTCCTGCCCGGCGAGCACGGCGCCGGCCTGACGAACCTGCAGTACGCACCGCTCGCCGAGATCACCGGCCGTAGTCCCGCGGTGGCGCCGCCGGCGCTCAACTGCGCCGCCCCGGACACCGGCAACATGGAGGTGCTGGCCGAGTTCGGCACGCCCGAGCAGCAGGAACGCTGGCTCAAGCCTCTGCTGGCCGGGGAGATCCGGTCCGCCTTCGCGATGACCGAGCCGCAGGTCGCCTCGTCCGACGCCACCAACATCGGCACCCGGATCCAGCGGGACGGCGACGACTACGTCATCAACGGGCGCAAGTTCTACATCACCGGCGCGATGAACCCGAACTGCAAGATCTTCATCGTGATGGGCAAGACCGACCCGGACGCCGCCCGGCACGTGCAGCAGAGCCAGATCCTGGTGCCCCGGGACACCCCGGGCCTGACCGTCGAGCGCGGCATGACGGTCATGGGTTACACCGACGGCGACCACGGCGGTCACGCCGAACTGATCTTCGAGGACGTGCGGGTTCCGGCGTCGAACCTCATCGGCGTCGAGGGCGGCGGCTTCGCCATCTCCCAGGCGCGGCTCGGGCCCGGCCGGATCCACCACTGCATGCGGCTGATCGGCATGGCCGAGCGGGCGCTGGAGCTGATGTGCACCCGGGCTCTGTCGCGCACCACGTTCGGCAAGACCCTCGCCGAGCAGGGCGTCATCCAGGACTGGATCGCCGAGTCCCGGGTGCGGATCGAGCAGGCCCGCCTGCTGGTGCTCAAGGCCGCCTGGCTGATGGACACGGTCGGCAACAGGGGCGCGCACACCGAGATCCAGGCCATCAAGATCGTGGTGCCTTCCGCCGTGGAGTGGATCATCGACAAGGCGATCCAGACGTACGGTGCGGCCGGGCTCAGCCAGGACACCCCGCTCGCCGGCCTCTGGGCGAGTGCGCGCATGCTGAGACTGGCCGACGGGCCCGATGAGGTGCACAAGCGTTCCCTGGCCCACCGAGAACTGAAGCGTTACCGGAGTAATTCGTGACAACACCGCCCACCCGCGTCGATGGTCGCACCGCACGGTCCGAGCGGACCCGCAATGCGATCATCGACGCGCACCTCCGGTTGATCGGCGAAGGGGACATGCGCCCCACCGCCGACCGGGTGGCCAAGCTGGCCGGGGTGTCACTGCGCGCCCTGTGGAGCCACTTCGCCGACATGGAGGCGCTGATGACCGCTAGTGGTCAGCGTGTCCTGGAGCAGCGCGACGCGTCGTACCGGCCGATTCCGGCGGATCTTCCGCTGGCCGAACGGATCGAGGCGTTCAGTGAGCAGCGGGCCCGTCTCCTGGAGGAGATCGGGCCCGCCGCTCGGGCGTCCGCGCTCAAGGAGCCCTTCTCGGCCGGATTGCAGCGCTATCGCAAGTTGCACACCGCGCGGGTGCGTGATGAGTTGACCGCCACCTTCGCCCGCGAGATCGGCAACGACGAGGACCTGCTCAACGCGCTCACCGCGGTCAGCCTCTGGCCGACGTGGGCCTCGTGGCGTGAGGGCATGGAACTGTCGGTCGAGTCGGCCCGGTCCGCTCTGGCCCGCACGGTGTCCGCACTGATCAACCCGGCCACGGCGACCCGCTCCTGAGAGACACCACCGGCTGGCCGCGCCGACGCGCTCGTGAGCAACACCGCCGGTCGGCCCGGCCGGACCACCATGTGCGGTACGAACCGCCCGAGGCGGGTCGAATGGCTCAGCCGGACAGGGTTTCCACCGGCTGCCCGGTGATCGTGGCGATCAGATCGAAGTCTTTGTCCATCGCGAGCACCGTCAAACCCGCCTTCTCCGCGGTCGCCGCGATCAACAGGTCCGGAATGGGCGGGGCCCGGTGCTGACCACGGTCGGCGAGAATCATCTGTACTTCCAGGGCGCGATCCTCGATCGCGGGGGTCAGGTACTCGACGGGCATGTACGACAGCGGCGGCAGCGCGAACTGCCGGCGCCCCGCCTCCCCGGAACGGGCAGAGTAGCCGAGTTCGAGACGCGTGATCGTGGAGAGCCGGACCAGTCCGCGGCTGATCCGGGTGCTCCACCTGTCGCGACCGGCCACCTGCCCGGATTGCAGCCGGGCGTAGGCGGACTTGTCGATCAGCCAGCTGGTCACCGCCACGCGGAGTCCATGACGTCGGGATCGCTGAGATCCGCGAAGACCTCGGCGGATCGTTGCCAGTCATCCGCCGTCACCGTGCGCTCAGCGGAGGTGGCGCCTTCCTCGAATTTGCGGCGCAGGTACTCGTTACGGGACAGGCCGAGCCTCGCTGCCGCGGCGTCGATGCGGTCGACGGCTTCCTGGCTCAGGTCCCGGATGAGGATGTTCGGCACGGCGACCTCCGGCGTACAGGCAGTGATATCACGATATCAACCGGCGATGCCGCTCGATCCCCCGAACGGGTGAGCCGCGCGCTCATGGCCCACACGCCCGCCTCGGGCTGCTGCGCGGTTGCCCCCGCGTGACGAAAGGCCGCATTTCGCAGATCGAACAGGGCGAGGTCTCCACGGTCGAGGTCATCGCCCGCTACGTACAAGCACTGGGCGGCCGTCTGCAGATCTCCGCGGTCTTCGGTGACGATCACTACGTTCTGCGCAGCACCGAGCCCGACGCCGCTTGAAACGACGCGAGCCAGCCCCGGTCGGGGCCGGCTCGCATGCTGGGAACGGTCAGAGGAGAGCGACGGAGCGGGCGCCCTCGCCCCGGGACATGCGGTCGAAAGCGGCCGGGACCTCGGCCAGAGTGATCCGGTCGGTGATCAGGTGGTCGAGGTTGAGCTTGCCGTCGAGGACGTCACGGGCCAGGGCCGGGACCTCGATGTCGGTGTCGGCCTGCCCGTACACCGAGGCTTTGAGCGTGCGCGCCGACGAGAAGATGTCGAGGGCGGCCAGCTGGACCATGTCGTCGGCCGCGCCCATGCCGACGACTGTGACCTGGCCGCCGCGCCGGGTGGCGCGCCACGCGGCGCGGATGGTCGACGCCCGGCCGACGCATTCGATGGCGTGATCCGCGCCGAGTTTGCCGGTCAGGTCCCGGATGTCCTTGGACAGGCTGTCGGAGGAGACCACGAAATCGGTGGCGCCGGCCGCCTCGGCCAGGCCTTTCTTGGCCTCGGTGACGTCGACGGCGATCACCTTGCCGGCGCCGGCGGCGCGGGCCGCCGCGACCGCCGACAGGCCGACCCCGCCGAGGCCGATGACGAGCACCGTTTCGCCCGGCTTGACCCCGGCGGTGTTGCGGATCGCGCCGCTGCCGGTGAGCACCGCGCACCCGAGCAGGGCCGCGACCTCGAAGGGTAGTTCTCTCGGTACGGGGATGACGGCGTTCTCCGGCGCCACCACCTGTTCCGCGAAGGCGCCCAGTCCGAGGGTGACGTGGACCGGCGCCCCGTCGAGGGTGAGCCCGTTCTCCAGGGCCGCGACGCCGTGCGAGGTGGCGCACAGCCACGGCTCGCCGTGGTCGCAGTACCAGCAGTTCCGGCAGGCCGGCTGCCAGTTGAGGACGACGTGGTCGCCCACCTGGGCGCGGGTCACGTGTGCGCCGACCTCGACGACCTCGCCGGCCGCCTCGTGGCCGAGGACCAGCGGGTGCGGCGGGCGCAGCGTTCCGTTGATCATGGAGAGGTCGGAGTGGCAGACACCGGCCGCGCGCACCTTGATCCGCACCTGGCCGGGTCCGATCTCGGGCAGCCGCAGCTCGGCGAGCTGGGCCGGCGTGCCCGCGCCGCGGACCACCAGCCCGGTCATGTAATGGCTCATGCCGTCACCTCCGCTTTGTTCCGGTGCCGCCATGAGTTCGAGACTGAGCTGAATGATTCGCTCGCAAGCTCGCTCATGCCGCCACCTCCGCTTCGCTCCGGCGTCGGCATGAGTCCGACCCTGAGCCGACTGATTCGCTCGCAAGCTCGCTCATTGCTGGATCGCCTTCACCTGCTGGAATTCGGCCAGGCCGTACGCGCCCAGCTCACGGCCGATACCGGACTGTTTGTAGCCGCCGAACGGCGCGAACGGGTTGAACGCGCCGCCGTTGACGTCGACCGCCCCGGTGCGCAGCCGGCGTGCCACGGACAGGGCCCGCTCGTCGCTGCCCCAGACGGCGCCCGCCAGCCCGTACCTCGAATTGTTGGCGATCGCGACGGCCTCGTCGTCGGAGTCGAAGCCGATGATCGACAGCACCGGGCCGAAGATCTCCTCCTGGGCCAGCTCGCTGTCCGGGTCGACGTCGGCGAAGACGGTCGGCGCGACGAAGTGGCCGGCGGCCGGCACCGGCGCGTCCAGGCCGCCGGCGACGAGCCGGGCGGTGGCCCGTTCGATGAACCCGCGCACCCGCTCCTTCTGCCCGGCCGAGGCGAGCGGCCCGAGGCGGGTGGCCGCGTCGAACGGGTCGCCGAGGGTGTAGCCGGCGGCGGTCTTGGCGGCCAGTTCGACGGCCTCGTCGTAGTGGGAGCGGTGGACGAGCATGCGGGTCCACGCCGTACACGTCTGGCCGGAGTTGAGGAAGGCGTTGCCGACGCCGACCTTGACCGCCTTGACCAGGTCGGCGTCCTCCAGGATGACGTTGGCGGACTTGCCGCCGAGTTCGAGCGACACCCGGGCGATGCGGTCGGCGGCGGCGTGGCTGATGGCGCGGCCGGTCGCGGTGGAGCCGGTGAACGAGACCATGTCGATGGCCCGGTGCCCGGCGATGGCCGCGCCGACGACCGGGCCGGTGCCGCTGACCAGGTTGAACGCTCCGGGCGGCAGGTCCGCCTCGGCGGCCGCGTCGGCGAGCAGGAACGCCACCAGCGGGGTCATCTCGCTCGGCTTGAGCACGACCGTGTTCCCGGCCGCGAGGGCCGCGCCGACCTTGGCGATGACCTGGTGCAGCGGGTAGTTCCACGGGGTGATGGCGCCGACCACGCCGACCGGCTCGTGCACCACCAGGGAGTTGCCGATCGACTCCTCCGTCCATGGCCGGGCGGCGAGTTCGGCGTACCCGGCGAGGACGGTGAGCGGCAGGCCCGCCTGGACCGCCTTGGCGATCTTGAGCGGTGTGCCGAGTTCGAGGCCGACGGTCCGGGCGATCTCGTCGGCGCGGGCGGTGAGGGCCCGGTGCAGGCGCCCGAGGGCCGCGCCGCGTTCGGCGGACGGCAGGCCGGCCCACACGGGCAGGGCGGCGCGGGCCGCGGAGACGGCGAGGTCGACGTCCTCGGCCGTGCCGGCCGGCACGTGCCCGAACACCTCCTCGGTGTACGGGTTCTCCACTCCGATCCGTGCGCGCGAATCCGGTGGCACCCACGCGCCCCCGATGTAGAGCTGCTCACGGTGGACCGGCGTCATCGGCGTACCCCCTGGTCGTAGCGATCAGACAGGCTGGTGATCAGCAGATCCAGCCCGAGTTCGAAGGCGCCCTCGTCGACTGCGGCCCGGTGGGCGGCGAGTTCGTGGGCGCGGTGCAGGTGCGGATAGTGGTCGTACAGCTCCGGGTCGGCGTCGAAGCCGAGCGCGAAGGAGCCCAGCGCGGAGCCGGTGATCAGGTAACGCATCAGCGCGCCGATGTGGGTGGCCCGGGCCCGCGACCAGCCGGCTTCGATCAGCGCGCCGTAGACCGCCTCGGCCATGGCCAGGCCGGCCGGGCGGCGGCCGGGGCCGGTGGCCAGCACCGGCACGATGTTCGGGTGCGCGGCGAGGACCGCGTGGTACGACTTCGCCCACAGCCGCAGCCCCTCACGCCAGTCGTTGCCGCCGAAGACGGTGATGTCGACCTGCGCGACCACCGCCTCGGCGACCGCGTCGACGATCTCCGCCTTGGTGGCGAAGTGGTTGTAGAGCGACGGCCCCTGCACTCCCAGCTCGGTGGCGAGGCGCCGCATCGAGCACGCGTCCAGCCCTTCGGCGTCGATCAGAGCGGCCGCCGCCTCGACGATGCGCTCCTTGGTGAGCAGCGCCTGCCGGGGCCTGGCCATGAGAACTCCTGAGAAAACCGAAATCAACACTGGACGTGTAAAAACTTACGCCGCTAGTTTAAGCACAGCTGCGACGTACATCACTAAGGGAGATCAGCATGACGACGCTTTCCCTCGCCACGGTTCTGGCCGAGGCCGCGCGCCGGTACCCCGAGAAGGTGGCGATCGTCGACGCCGGCGGTGAGCGCATCACCTATCGGGAGCTCTGGGCGCAGACCCGGGCGTACGCGGCGGGCCTGCGCGAGTTGGGCGTCGGCCCGGGCGACACGGTCGCGATCATGATTCCGAACGTGGGCGACTTCCCCCGCGTCTACTACGCCGCGCTGGCGGTGGGCGCCCGGATCGTTCCGGTCTCGCTGCTGCTCAACGCCGAGGAGGTCGGCTACGTGCTGACCGACAGCGGCGCGAAGCTGCTGGTCACGCACTCCGCGTTCCTGGCGGCGGGTGCTCCGGCGGCGGCCGCGGCCGGCACGAAGCTGGTCAACGTCGGCCCGCTGCCGGCCGATCTGCCGCAGTACCCGCCGCGGCTGGAGGAGATCTCGGCCGGGCTGGAGCCGCTGCGGACCTACGTGACCCGCGAGGCCGAGGACGTCGCGGTGATCCTCTACACCAGCGGCACCACGGGCAAGCCCAAGGGCGCCATGCTCACCCACCTCAACCTGGTGATGAACGCGGCCGTGAACGTGTTCGACGTGCACCCGCTGACCGGCGACGACGTGGTGCTCGGCTGTCTGCCGCTGTTCCACACGTTCGGCCAGACGGTCGGGATGAACGCGACGTTCCGGCTCGGCGGGACGCTCGTGCTGCTGCCCCGGTTCACCGGCGAGGCGGCGATCGAGCTGATGCTCAAGGAGAACGTGACGATCTTCCACGGCGTGCCGACGATGTACATCGGCCTGCTGGAGGCGGCGGCGAAGGCGGACCGGCTGCCGCGGCTCAAGCTCTGCGTCTCCGGTGGCGCCTCGCTGCCGGTCGCGGTCCTGGAGAAATTCGCCGGAGCCTTCGGCTCGACGATCTGGGAGGGGTACGGGCTGAGCGAGACCTCCCCGACGGCGACCACCAACCAGCCGCTGTTCGGGGCGAAGCCCGGTACGGTCGGGCACCCGATCTGGGGTGTCGAGGTGGAGATCGCCCGTCCGGAGGTGCCGGAACGGATCGAGTTCCTGCCGGACGGCGAGCTGGGCGAGATCGTGATCCGCGGCCACAACGTCTTCGCCGGCTACCTGAACCGGCCGGAGGCGACCGCCGAGGCGCTCGTCGAGGGCTGGTTCCGCACCGGGGACCTGGGTGTGCGGGACGAGAACGGCTTCATCAGCATCGTCGACCGTACCAAGGACCTGATCATCCGGGGCGGCTTCAACGTCTACCCGCGTGAGGTGGAGGAGGTCCTGGCCCGGCACCCGTCGATCCAGCAGGTCGCGGTGATCGGCGTGGCCGACGAGACCCTCGGTGAGGAGATCTGCGCGGTCGTGGTGCGCGAGGACCAGGGCCTCACCGAGGACGAGCTGATCGAGTGGTCGAAGGAGCGGCTCGGCAAGCACAAGTACCCGCGGCAGGTCCGGTTCACCGAGTCGCTGCCTCTCGGCCCCAGCATGAAGGTGCTCAAGCGGGAGCTGCGCAAGCAGTACTCCTAACGTTCGAGCAGTGCGGGCAGCTCCGCCACGATCGGCACGTCGGCGGGCAGCCACGGGACGCTGTCCAACTGGTCCACGGTCAGCCAGCGCATGGAGCGGTGCTCCAGCGCCTCCGGGACGTCGCCACCGAGCAGGGTGACGGCGTAGACGCGGAGCACGGCCCGGCCGTGGGCCAGTGGCACGTCCGGGCCGACCCGGTCGCCGACCTCCACCCGTACGCCGAGCTCCTCGGCGCACTCCCGGGCCAGGGCCTGCCGCTCGGTCTCGCCCGGTTCGACCTTGCCGCCGGGGAACTCCCACCGCCCAGCCGCTTCCGGCGGGGAGCCGCGCTCGCACGCGAGCACCCGGCCGGCGGTGATGATCACAGCCGCCACAATCACCCTGGGTGAGGGTGTGGGCTTGACGTATTGTTCGGGCCGCATACGATCAAAGATCGCACAAAAGTTCATCGTTCAGGTTGCCCGCTGGTGCCCCGATCGTCACGCAAACACGTATATGTGGGCGTGGACACCAGTGTCCCGACGGACGAAACTGTGGGGCACCGACCATGACGACACGGCGACAGTTCGGCCACAAGCCGGCAACGACGCTTAGGGGGGTGCGGCAGTGCGGGCCAGAAGACGCCGGGACTCCGGCGCGGATTATCTCAACGACGCACTTGAGCTGCTGAGTGGCTGGACCCGCGACGGGGTGCAGCTTCGCCGTGATCTGGCTTGTGACGACAGCCAGCACGCGGCGTTGACCGAGCGCATCAAGGTGGCGGCGGACACTCTGCACATTCGGCCCACCATCCGTCGGACGAACGGTCACACAGAGATCTGCCTGGGCCCTCAGGACGGTTCAACCATCACCCACGGTGAGGTGACCCTCGCGGCCCGGATCGAGGATTTCTATCGCACCGTGGTCGGAAGGCCGTAGAACGGGCGGACTACGCTGCGCCGCATGACTGACGTGGCATACGACAACAAGGGCCAGCTCGAGCAGATCCAGAGCGGTCTGCTGGACGGCGAGCAGATCATCGCGGTCTATGACGCGATCGGCGCCGGGACCGGGTTCATCGGCCTCACCAACCGGCGGATCATCGTCCAGGACAAGTCCTTCGTCGGGAAGCGTTTCGCGATCACCAGCATCCCGTACTCCAAGGTGAGCAGCGTCAGCGTGATCAGCAACAAGAGCTGGGCGGGCCAGTTCTTCTCGTCCGGCACGATCGGCATCACGGTCGGCACCCACGTGTACGAGATCGAGTTCCGTGGCTCCGACAAGGCGCACCACGTGCACAACCTGATCCTGTCGCACACCTCCTGAGAGGCTTTCAGGACCCGCCGACCGCCTGCGTGAGGTCCCAGACGTAGCGGCGGCCGGCGGGTTTCTCGTCCCGCCACACGACCTCCCAGCGGCCGCGGACGTCCCGCTCGGGTTCGCTCATCCGGCCGTACCCCTGTCGTTCCTTGACGCTGGGCGGCTGGTCGCTGTCCGGGAAGCTGAAGGTCACCTGGAAGCGGGTGAAGGCGGACGGGGTGCCGCTCGCGGTGGGCAGCCGGTCCTCCCAGATCAGTTGGTCCCAGCCGCGTTCGCGCAGTGGCCGCCACAGTCCCCGCGGCTGGTACTCGACCTGCCACTCGGTCGGCGTGGTCATCGCCGGGTCGAAGATGAGCCAGACCCGCAGCAGCCGGGCCTGTTCCAGGGGCAGCACGGTGATGGAACCGCCGACCGGCCGCAGCGTCTTGAACGAGATCCCGTCGAGGCGGGCCAGCGCGTCGGTGTCGGTGGGCACGATCGGCCGCATGGTCCGGTTGGTGACCAGCGGCTCCGGGGTGGTGACCCGCTTCTCCACGATCAGGTCGCTGTCGTCGTCGGCGCCGATGGTGACGAGCACCTCGAGGGTCTCCGACCAGAGCGGCTTCTCCCGGTCGCTGATCCGCTGGATGGCGTCCAGGTAGTGCTGGTGGCCGGCCTGCTGCAGGGCGAGTTGGGTGGTGGTCCCCTGAAGGGACTCCTTCAGGTCGCGGATCCGGACCACGAAGGCGAGCTGCCACAGCCGGACCACGAAGTAGAGCAGGCAGGCCAGGGATATCGCGGTGAGCGCCCACTGGCCGATCCGGGTGGGTATCTCGACGAGCTGCGCGACACCCGATGCCAGACCGATGAGCACGACCGAGACGTTCAGGGTGCCCCTGAACAGTGTTTGATACGTCGACGGTGTCTCCGGCATCGCCCCAATGATGGCGAAACACCTGTTACCGACAAATCCTCATAAGGAGTGAATGACCACGGGCTGGGACGCCTGTTCGCCCGATGTCCATTGACCGATCAGGGGAACCGTCATGCCAGACCGGCCCACCCGCGGCGATTACCCACGGGTAACCATTGCTCGCCGAATCCGGCCCGCCGCATGCTACCGGGAGTCACCACAATCGATCGAGTAACACCGTTCGATCCTCGACCCCCCCCGGAGGCGATCACCGGTGCTCACCCATCTGCCGAAGCCGTCGACCCGGAGACACCGAGCCGAATTGTTCGGCCACGACCCGGGCCCGGCCCCGGCGGTGAACGGCGGCGAGGGCGGCCAACCGCGCCGGCATGCGATCCTGCTCGGCCACAACGCCGTCTTCGCGGTGGCGCTACTGCTCTCGGCGGTGCTGGTGGGTCTCGCCACGGTCGCTCTGCATTGACCGGGGCGAAACCCACCGACTGTCAGCTACCGCCTTCGCCGCCCTTGCCGGACATGGTTCTCCTCACACAAACGGATGGACTCCGAAGTCACAACGGAGCCGGTCACCTCCGGGTTGCGGATGCCGTATCAGCGTATCCAGGTAGCACACGGGTAGGCAGCGGAGTCTCGAGAACACCTCCGTCGGCGGCGCGCTTCAGCTCGTACGCCGAAGGCCCCTCCCGATCGGCGACCGCCTCGGACAGTGACGTGCCCCGGAAGATCAGCCCCGCGCCGTCGTCGGTGGCGTAGCCGTCGCCGACGTGGCAAGGACGGTGGGGACGCCGACGGTCACCGCAACATCATCGCGCACGCGCCGGCGGTCACCGCAACATCATCGCGCACGCGTCGGTGGTCTCCAGGACGAGATCGGCGGCCAGGTCGATCGCGGCGCTCAAACGCACCGGATCGCCGTCGACCGCGGCGAACACGGCGTCCGTCCGGGCCTTGAACCGCGGCGGCGCGCCGGGCAGGGCGGCCGCCGCGGCGACCGCACCCTTCTCGTTGATCAGCCACCGGCCGGCCGCGCCGTGCAGCCCGTGCGCCAGCACCCCGGCCATCCGGAACAGGCATCCCGCGACATACGCGCTGTCACCGCGGGACACCGCCTTGCGGGCCAGCCCCACCAGGAAGTCGGCCTCCCACAGCCCGGCCACCAGCGCCTCGGCCAGCGGCCTCGGATAGACCAGCATCCCCGCCCGGAGATCGGCCAGCTCACCGGAGGGATCGGCGAGCACGCGGCTCAGGGCCAGTTCGCCGGGGTACGAGAAGTCGGCCACGCCGAGCGGATGGCCGGCCTGGACGTGGAACGAGTACCGGCCGCGCTCGGCGTCGGACCAGCAGCCGCGGACCCGGTCGACGTCCCGGTAGATCCAGTCCACCGGGCCGCCGTCGACGGTCAGCCAGCCGCCGCCGTCCACCCACGGGCCCCACTCGCCGGCCCCGGTGACCCTGGCGCCCGGCCCGGCCACCGCCGTGGCCAGCTCCCCGAGCCGGGCGGTGTCCAGCGGCGCCCGGTAGTAGACGCCCAGGTCGGTGTCCGAGTCGGGGGTGTGCGTGCCGCGGGCCCGGCTGCCGCCGAGCACCACCCCGACCACGCCGGGCACGGTGACCAGCCGCTCGGCGAGCTCGGTCAGACGGGCGTCGGTCAGTCCCATGTCCCCGATCATCGCCCAGCGACGGTCAGCACAGGGAGGCGGGTTCCAGCCGTACGCCGTCGAGCAGTTCCTCACCCGCCGCCAGCAGGTCCTCCTCGGTCACGACGGTTCCCGGCGACGGGGGCACACCCGGGTCGCCGGCGGCCTCCGGCGGGCACACCGCGGTACGCCCCAGCGGCACGCAGATGCTCAGCGCCTGCTCGCACGCCGGGTCCAGGGCCGACTTGCGGCGGGCGCCGAACACCACGACCCGGTTCTCCGGCTTGCGGGTGACGGTCGTGCCGAGCAGCCGGCGGGCGGTCTGCCTGCCGTCGGTGAGGGTGACCAGGTACCGGACGGTCTCCTCACCGGGCGCGCCGGGCGACTGCACGTACCGGGCGCCGCGGGGCAGGTCCTGGTCGCGGACCACCTTCGTCTGGAACGGGATGGCCCGGGTCTCGACGTCGGTGCGGGTCGTGACGACCGGTCCGGCGGCCGGTTCCCGGCGGTCCCGGGCGGCGCGCCCGCCGGGACGCCGCGCGGGCCGCGGCCCGGTCCGGTCGGCGCGCTCGTCGGCGACCCGGGCCCGGCTCAGCTGGTCGGTGGTGGCCGGCCGCACCGTGGTGGGGGCCGGCACCGGGGTGTGGGGGTGGCGTTTGGGCAGCGGCTGGGCGGCGGCCGCGGCACGGCTGACCACCTCCGGGTCCTCCTCCAGCCGGGCGGCGCCCGGGTCGGGTTCGGTGGCCGCCTCGGTTGCCGCGGGCGGCGTACCGTCCGGGGTGGTCATCGTGGCGATCCCCGCCGCTCCGCCGCCGACGAGCACGAAGAGCGCGCCCACGCCGGCGGTCATCCGGACACCGAACGGCAGCCGGGCCCACCAAGACTTTCGTGGCATTTCGAGCAGATGCTGCCAAGAGTCACTAGTTGTCTGGTTTTGCACCAAAGCATTGTTACTTTCTCAGCGCCGCAGGCAAGTTCTTTCCCTGTCACCCGAAATGGGGACCCGCGCAGCCCGCCACCCGGTTCACGCGTTGCCCCGGCGAGGCGCAAAATCGGTTCGCACCCCGCACGTAACATCGGATCCATGCCCGACGCAGGCCCCGTACCGCTCAGCCCGGACGAGGAGGCAGTGATGCGGGCACTCGGCCGGTTCCTGCTGGTCATGCCGCGCGCGCTGGACGCCGACCTGGTCCGCGAGCAGCGCATGTCCGCCAGTGAGTACGCGGTGTTGCGCCACCTCTCCGAAACGCCCGGCCAACTGCTGCGGATGAGCGAACTGGCCACCGCGTGCGACATGTCACTGAGCGGGATGACCCGGCTCGCCGCGAAACTCGAATCGCTCGGCTACCTGCGCCGGATCCGCTGCCAGGAGGACGCGCGCGGCGCCAACGCCGTCCTCACCGAGAAAGGACTGGCCCGGCTCCGGGAGGCCTGGCCGACACATCTGGCCAGCGTCCGCCGCCACATCTTCGACCACCTCGGCGAACTCGACCTGAAAAGACTCGCGGCCGCCTTCCAGGCGATGGCCACCGACACATGAGCGTTTCGTGCCACCACCGCACCCGGTCGCGGTTGCGATGATGGGGCCGTGCTCAACGCTGCCACCGAAGACCGCCGGGACGTTCTGGACCGGCTCGCCGCCGTCGTCTCCGAGGTGCTGGCCCCCGCGGTCCTGGTGGCCGCCCTCCTGCTGACCGTCGGCTGGCACGCCGGGAACACCCCCGGAGTCTCCCGCTGGTGGGGCCTGCCCGGAGCACTGTTCGCCGCGGTGATCCCGCTCGGCTACGTGCTGCACGGCGTACGCAAAGGCCGGCTCACCAACCACCACATCCCGGAACGCGCCGCCCGGCGGATCCCGCTGCTGTTCGGCACCGCCTCCCTGGTGGCCGGCCTGCTGCTGATGCTCGCGCTCGGCGCCCCACGCGAAGTCCTCGCCCTGCTCACCGCGGGCGGCACCGGCCTCGCCGTGTTCGCCCTGGTCACCCACTGGTGGAAGATGTCCATCCACGCCGGCGTGGCCTCCGGCACGGTCGCCGCGCTCACCGCGGTCTACGGCCCGGTCGCCCTCCTCGGCGTCCCGCTGGTGCTGCTCGGCTGCTGGGCGCGGGTGCGGCTCACCGCGCACACACCCGCCCAGGTGGTGGCCGGGGCTCTGGCGGGCGCGATCATCGCGGGCACGATCTTCCCGGCGCTCCGCTGAAAACCACTTCCCGGTACGCGCGCCGCGAACCCGCCGTCGAAGGAGCTCCCACGCCAGGCTTACACGTCGACGAACCCCAACGGTAGGGGACACCGGCACTCGGGGCCCGCCGCATCCGGCACTGGCAAGGCAGAACCCTCCACCGAAATCATGATCACCTATTCGCTGATCCTCCGGGGTGAACGCCCCGCCGCTGGTGTCCGAAGGAACCCGTGCCCTTGAGATCCACCGCCGTCACCCGCCGCTCGACCGCCGCGGCTGTCACCGCCGTGTGCGCGGCCATCCTCACGCTGTCTCCCGAGGATGCGGCGGAAACCGGCGGCCGACGTTGACGCAGACAACGCCAGCCCCGGCCGGAGAGCCGATCGTGCCGGGTCCCCACGACCAGGGAAACGGCGTGACCAGCAAGATCACGGCGGTGACGCGCGGCCGCGCCGTCATCGCTGCCGCGGTCGCGGCAGTCGTCCTGGCGGCCGGGGGTACGTGGTACGCCCTCAACGCATCCGGACACCTGTTGTGGGAAGGGCCTTTGATGGGCGCCCATGACGAGATCGTGAAAACCCAGTTGGAAGCCGACGACACCCGCGTGCTCTGGGGGTCGTTGCTGTTGCACAACGACACCGCTCACAGCATGGTCCTGGAGAGTGTCGAGATCGCCGACAACCCGGGTGGGATCGCTCTGGCAACGGAGCCGTATCTGTGGGACACCGATCGTGTCGCCCTACTCGGAACCGGTGCAGTCGCCGTCCACCCGATGCCGCTGCCCTCCGACTGGAAGATCCCGCCGAAACACGCGGTGGCGGGGTTCGTCATCTCCCCGCACGCCGAGTCCGAGAGTGTCGAAGTGCTGTTCGAACTCCAGGCTCCGCCGCGCGCGGCCACCGTCTCCGGGATCACCGTCACGTACCGCACCGCGGGCTGGACCTATCGCAACACCTACAACATCCAGTTGACGATCTGTCCCTCCACGGACCTGAAACCGTGCGCATAGAGCAGCCCGTCGGGTAGACGGAGGCGGAGCGGTTGCTCACGGCCGGCAGACGGGTTTGGTGGAGCAGGCAATCCGCAGGGCCGGCATCTCCCTGGGCGATCTGGACGACCACGGCACGATGCCGGCTCGCCGGGTAACCGGTGACGTTCTGCGGGTTGCTCAGTCGCTGGTGGCGGTCCTGCTGCTGATGCTCGCGCTCGGCGCCCCACGCGAAGTCCTCGCCCTGCTCACCGCAGGCGGCACCGGCCCCGACGTCTTCGCCCTGGTCACCCATTGGTGGAAGATGTCCATCCACGCCGGCACGGTCGCCGCGCTCACCGCGGTCCACGGCCCGGTCACCCTCCTCGGCGTCCCACTGGTGATGCTCGGCTGCTGGGCGCGGGTGCGGCTCACCGCGCACACACCCGCCCAGGTGGTGGCCGGGGCACTGGCGGGCACGATCTTCCCCGCGCTCCGCTGAGAACCCTGATCCGGTGCGCGTGACGCC
Organism: Actinoplanes sp. NPDC049802; assembly: GCF_040656595.1. Classification (NCBI taxonomy): domain Bacteria; kingdom Bacillati; phylum Actinomycetota; class Actinomycetes; order Micromonosporales; family Micromonosporaceae; genus Actinoplanes; species Actinoplanes sp. NPDC049802. Next base: position 29,785 of record NZ_JBFAMR010000014.1, on the reverse strand, counting down.
GCACCCACCGCGGAAGACAGCGACCTCATCCTGGTCCGGGCCGCGGGGCCCGCGCCGGGCTTGAGCGCCGGTCGCCTTTCCTTGTTCACCCCGGACGGCCTACAACGGGATGGCGCGGATCCTCGAACCGCACAGCTTGACCATGTCGTCGACGTCGGAGGTCAGGATCGCGACCGGCGCCGGGAGTCGCAACGCCACCTCGGCGACCATGGCGTCGATGGCGTACTTGTGACCGTGCAGTCTCGCCGCCTTCAGCAGCCCCGCACTGCGCCGGGCGCTCTCCTTGGTCACCGCCTCGACCCGAATGCGGGACAGCAGCCAACTCAACCGCGCGACGTCCACACCGGAATGGGACACCTCGCTGATCGTGGCGGCCGAGATGGCGAGGTCGACCCCGTCACGCTCCGCCTGTTCCAGCAAGCGCATCACTTTGCGATCTCGGTCGATCCACCCCGACATGCCTTGCGAGTCGAGCACGAGCGACTCGAGGCTCACGCCGCACGCTCCGCCCTCTCGGGGCCATGCAGAAGCTCCCGGGCCCCGGACATCTCCTCGTCGGTGAACGCCCCGAACTCCTCCTGGTAGCGGTCCAGTTCCTCCCGCAGGAGCCTGCGCCGCTCAGCCCGCTCGGCCAGCTCGGTCAAGTAGCCCGAGACGTTGTCGGTATGGGCCTTGATGCTTTCGAGCAGCTCCACCGGCAGCGTGATCGTGACCTTCTTCGTCCTCGCCATCAATCGACCATACCAAGGTGTTACCGATGCTCGACCGCCTTCGAGGGCACCAGCCTCACGGCCCGCTGCAAACAAGCCCCGACCCTTCCCGATTCGCTACGCTAGTCCCATGACAGCCCTGCCGGACTGGATGCGCCCGCCACGGGCGGAAGGCTGGTTCGCAGAGGACCTGGACCGCCTTCCCGAGGCTCCCCGCCACACCGAGCTCCTCGACGGAGCGCTCGTCTTCATGATGTCCCCGCAACGGGCCTGGCACAGCCGGGCCGTGTCCGCCCTCAAGCACGCGCTTGCGGCACAGGCGCCGGCAGGCGTCGAGGTCGATCAGGAGATGACGATTCGGCTCGACGAGCGCAATCGGCCGGAGCCGGATGTCGTGGTGACCACAGCCGCCTACGACCCCGGCAGAACCTACTTCATTCCGGACGTGGTGCGACTGGTCGTCGAAGTCGTCTCTCCGGAGTCCGCGCACCGGGACCGCACGGTCAAGCTTCGCAAATACGCGGAAGCCGGGATCCCGCACTACTGGCGGATCGAGGACGAGGAAGGGTTGCCGGTCGTGCAAGCCTACGAACTGGACGGACCGACCAGAGCCTACGTCGCCACCGGGATCCATCGGGGCGCGCTCCGTTGCCCGGTTCCGTTCGACATCGACATCGACCTGGACGGCCTCGTGCCCCGCCGTCCCTGATCGGAGAGCGGGGCGCCGGGCGAATCAGACGTTGAAGCGGAACTCGACCAGATTCCGCCGCCGAACAACATCACGCTGTGCTCGACCAGCGAGGCAGTAGAGGGAACTCACACCGCCACAAGCCGAACCCGGCCGCCGCAGAGCTTCACCATGTCGTCGACGTCGGAAGTCAACATGACCACAGGGCGTTGCTGACGCAACGCAGCCTCGGCGACTGCCGCATCAATCGCGTACCTATGCCCATGTAGACCAGCGTCCATCAGCAGCTTCGACGCCGCCCTTGCTTCCTCGTCGCCAATCGGAATCACTCGCAACCCGGAGAGAACCCAATTCAGGCGAGCCTTATGGGTACGGGCATGGACAGCCTCGATGATGGTGAGCGCGCTGATCACCACCTCCATGCCGCGCGAGCGCGCCTCGGCGGTCATTGCCACGACCTGCTCGTCGTCGGAGAGCAACTTCGAGAGCCCTTCGCTGTCGAGGACCAGCGTTCCCTCGTGGATCAGCTTGCGGCGGGCCACTCGCCCTCCTCGGCGAACACCTCGTCGAAGACCTGCCGCGCCCGCTGGCGAGCCTCGTCGGAGACCGGCCCCTTGCGGCTCTCGTAGTCGGCCAGGTACTCGTCGAGCACTTGTCCGCGCAACTCCCGCTCGACTGCCCCGGCAATGAACGCAGAGAATTCCCGCTTGCCCACCCGTGCCCGGATCGCCTCGGCCGTCCCTTCAGGCAGCGACAAGCTCACCCGTGTCGCCGGCCCTTCACCGATGCGGTACACACCTTCGCTCATCACCCCAGTGTGTCAAACGAGTAGGAAACCTGCCACGATCTGCGCGGCTACGACTGGCCGGGCTACACGGCAGACGCTGGACCGGAATCAGACATTAAATCTGAATTCGACGACGTCGCCGTCCTTCATGATGTAGTCCTTGCCCTCCATGCGGACCTTGCCGGCCGCCTTGGCCGCGGACATCGAGCCGGCGGCCATCAGGTCGTCGAAGCTGACGATCTCGGCCTTGATGAAGCCGCGCTGGAAGTCCGAGTGGATGACACCGGCGGCCTCGGGGGCGGTCGCGCCGACCGGGATCGTCCAGGCGCGGGCCTCCTTCGGGCCGGCCGTCAGGTAGGTCTGCAGGCCCAGGGTGTCGAAACCGACGCGGATCAGCCGGTTCAGGCCGGGCTCGGACTGGCCGGTCGACTGCAGCAGTTCCAAGGCCTCGTCCTCGTCCAGCTCGATCAGCTCGGACTCGATCTTCGCGTCCATGAAGACCGCCTCGGCCGGGGCGACCAGGGCGCGCAGCTCGTCCAGGAACGCCTCGTTGCCCAGCTCGGCCTCGTCGACGTTGAACACGTACAGGAAGGGTTTGGTGGTGAGCAGGTGCAGCTCGCCCAGCAGGTCCAGGTCGATGCCGGCGGCGCCGGCCCCCTGGTAGAGGGTGACCCCGTCGTTGAGCAGCTTGAACGCGGCCTCGGCTGCGGCCACCGCGGCGGCCTTCTCCTTCTTGAGCTTGGCCTCCTTCTGCAGGCGGGGCAGCGCCTTCTCGACCGTCTGCAGGTCGGCCAGGATCAGCTCGGTGTTGATCGTCTCGATGTCGTCGGCGGGCGACACCTTGCCGTCGACGTGCAGCACGTTCGGGTCGGAGAAGGCCCGCACCACCTGGCAGATCGCCGACGCGTCACGGATGTTCGCAAGGAACGCGTTGCCCCGGCCCTGGCCCTTCGACGCGCCCCGCACCAGGCCGGCGATGTCGACGAAGCTCACCGGCGCCGGCAGGATCTTCTCGCTGCCGAACAGCTCGGCCAGCTTCCCGAGCCGCTCGTCGGGCAGGCCCACCACGCCGACGTTGGGCTCGATCGTGGCGAACGGGTAGTTCGCGGCGAGCACGTCGTTCTTGGTCAGGGCGTTGAACAGGGTGCTCTTGCCGACGTTGGGCAGGCCGACGATTCCGATGGTGAGGCTCACGGAACGCCAGTCTACGCAGTGCTCAACGGAAGAACTTCCGCAGTTCGGCCGCGACCAGCGCCGGGCGGCCGCTGTCGTCGGCGGCGACATGACCGACGCCGGTCAAGGTCACCCGCCGCACTCGCGGCAGGACCGGCTCCAGCCCGTTCAACACCCCGGTGAGGTACGCCGGGGAGCGCTCGCCACCGAGCAGCAGCGTCTCCGCGGTGACCGTGGCATACGTGCTCAACGGGCCGGCCGCGTCCTCGATGACCGCGGCGTCGAGGCGCATCGTCGGGATCAGGTCGCCGATCCGGCGGCCCTGACCGGTGCGAAGGGCCAGGCCGGCCATCGGGATCAGGGCGGCGCGGGGCGCGTACCGAAAATCGCCTGTGCCTTTGGCGACGGTGACGAACGCGGCGGCCCGTCTGCCGCGGAACAGCTCCTTCTCGAACCTCGGCAGCCAGGCGACCGGGTCGTGGTCGCCGTGCTTGAGCGGTGGCTCGTAGAGCGCGAGCCGGTCGATCGGCAGCTCCATGGCCGCTCGCAGCGCGATCACCGCGCCGGAGCTGAGGCCGAACACGTTGCGTGCCCCGGTCTCGTCGAGCAGCGCCGCCAGGTCGTCGATCTCGGCACGGAGGCCGTGGCCGGGGGCGGCCGGACCGCTCAGGCCGCGCCCGCGCCGGTCCGGGACGTAGACGGTGAAGTCGGGTGCGAGAGCGCGGGCCAGTTTCGTGAAGTTCGCCGAGGTCTGCATGCCGCCGTGCAGGAGCACGACCTTGGGGCCGCCACCGAGGGCTCGCCACCGGATGTCCGTCCTTGCCGCCATCGCCTTCATACTGTCAACCGTAGTTGACACAGCCGCGGCTCGTCAACCACGGTTGACAGAACAGTGATCGGCGGCCCTCTCGTGACCCGGCATCGACCGGCACGGCCATGTCCGAATCCCGCCAGCCACACCGCCCCGCGCGAAGGCAGACTCGACGGCATGGAGCTGGACTTCGAACGCTGCTACCGGGCCGTCGACAGCCGCGACCAGCGGTTCGACGGATGCTTCTACACGGCCGTCCGCACCACCGGCATCTACTGCCGGCCGTCCTGCCCGGCCGTCACACCCAAACGGGAGAACGTCACCTTCTATCCCAGCGCCGCAGCCGCCCAGCGCGGCGGCTACCGGGCCTGCCGCCGATGCCGGCCCGACGCCGCACCCGGCTCACCCGAATGGGACAGCCGCGCCGACACCGTCGGACGGGCCATGCGGCTCATCGGCGACGGCGTCGTCGACCGGGAAGGCGTACCCGGACTCGCCAGCCGGCTCGGCTACACCGAACGGCACCTCCACCGGATGCTCACCGCCGAACTCGGCGCCGGGCCCCTCGCCCTCGCCCGGGCACAACGCGCCCAGACCGCGCGGATCCTCGTCGAGACCACCGACCTGGGACTCGCCGAGATCGCGTTCGCCGCCGGATTCGGCAGCGTACGGCAGTTCAACGACACGATGCTCGAGGTGTACGCGCAGGCGCCCAGCCAACTGCGCGAACGGCGGCCGAAAGAACGCGGCGAAGCGGGAGTGGTCAACCTGCGGCTCGCCTACCGGACGCCACTGCACGCCGGGTCGCTGCTGTCGTTCTTCGCCGCCCGGACCCTTCCCGGCGTGGACGAAGTGGACGGGCAGACGTACCGGAGAGGGCTGAACCTGCCGCACGGCGGCGCGGAGGTCGCGCTGCGGCCGGGAGCGCGATGGGTGCACGCAACCGTCCGGCTCGAAGACGTTCGGGACCTGGCGCCGGCGGTCGCACGGTGCCGGCGGTTGTTCGATCTCGACGCTGATCCGGTGGCCGTGGACGGGATACTGGGGGCCGATCCTGGGCTGCGTGAGGTGGTGGCGGCGGAGCCGGGGGTTCGGGTGCCGCGGGCTGTGGACGGGTTCGAGATGGCCGTTCGGGCTGTGGTGGGGCAGCAGGTGAGTGTGGCGGGAGCTCGGACGACGTTGGGGCGGATGTTGCGGGCCGCGGCGGGGTCGGGAGAACCCGCTGCTTCGGGGGAACCCGCCCCCATCCCCCAAACCGCCACCACGCCCGGCCGCCTGACCGGCTTCCCGGCCGCGCACACCGTCGCCGACCTGCCCGACGACGCCTTCGGCATGCCGGCCGGCCGCCGCGACACCATCCGCGCCGTGGCCCAGGCGGTTGCCGACGGCAAACTCGACCTGGACCCGGGCGCCGACCGAGCCGAGACGACCGCCCGCCTGACCGAACTGCCGGGCATCGGACCGTGGACCGCCGGTTACATCGCCATGCGCGCGATCGGCGACCCCGACGTCTTCCTGCCGACCGATCTGGCCGCCCGCCGTGGCGCCACGGCGCTGGGTCTTCCGGACACGGCCAGGGCCTTGGCCGAACACGCGGAACGCTGGCGTCCCTGGCGTTCCTACGCGCTGGTGCGGCTTTGGCGCGCCGCCTGAGCCGGACATTACCCGCTCCCGAGTCCCGGCGCGGCGTTGTCCACATCGGCGTTCCGGACGCCGCGGTCGTCCACAGGCGTGGCGGTTCTCCGCCCGTGCCCCGGAAATTCGAGCCACGCTGGTGGCCCCCTCGTGAGGAGAAGACGATGTTGGATTATTCGACGATGGACACTCCGGTCGGCCCGTTCACCGTGGTGGTGAGCCGGGCCGGGGCGGTGCGCGCGGCCGGTTTCACGACCGAGGTGCGCGAGTTGATGAGCCTGGTGCATCCGGTTCTGCTGGAGCCGGTGCGGGCGGTCGACCGGACGGTGGTCGACGAGCCGGTGCTGGCCTATCTCGACGGTGATCTGACGGCGATCGACGCGGTGCCGGTGGAGCAGCACACGGCCGGCGAGTTCATGCGGCATGCCTGGCGGGTGATGCGGGGCATCAAGCCGGGCGCACCGGTGACCTATACGGCTTTCGCCGGGTTGTCGGGCCGTCCGGCGGCGGTGCGGGCGGCCGCGGCGGCGTGTGCCCGTAATCCGGCCGCGTTGTTCACGCCATGCCATCGGGTGTTGCGGACGGACGGTTCGCTGGGCGGCTACCGGTGGGGTCTGGGGGTGAAGGAGTGGCTGTTGAGGCACGAGTCGGGCGATTGAGGCGCCGGCGCGGGGCGGGCACACTGCATATGACCGCCGCGCGGAGGTGTCATGGGGTTCGCGGAGTGGCTCGCCGCCTGTCGTCTGCCGTCGAGGGTGGTGCACGTTTGTTCGGTTTGTGGGCGGCCGATGACGCGGACGTTCTACCGGGCGTCGACGGGGGAGACGTTCTGCGCCCGGCATCAGGGCGAGCGTTCGTGTCGGTGTTGTGGCATGCCGTCGGATCCGCGGCTGGGCCTGGAGATGGCGTTGTGTGGCCGGTGCGCGGCGACGGCGGTGCGGGATCAGGCGGGGGTGAAGCGGGTGCTGCCGCCGATCGCGAGGCGGATCCGGGCGTTGTCGATCCGGACGACGACTCCGGTGCGGGTGCGCCTGGTGTCGCGCGGCGAGTTGCGCGCCCATCATCCGGAGGGTGCGGACGCGCTGGGTTTGACGGTTTCGATGGGCACCCGGGTGCTGGATCTGATGGTGGTGCGGGATCTTCCGTTGGTCCAGTTCGGTTCGACGGTGGCGCACGAGGTGATGCACGCCTATCTGGCGCAGCAGGGTTTCGGGGTGTTGCCGCCGCCGGTGGCGGAGGGTCTCTGTCAGTTGCTGGCTTACGCGTGGTTGCGTGATCAGCCGGGCCCGCTGGCCGCGGTGGAGCGGCGCCGGATCGCGGAGGATCCGGGGCCGGTGTATGGGGACGGTTTCCGGGCTGCCCGGGCGGCGTCCCGGCGGTTGGGGGTCCGGGCGATGCTCGATCATGTGCGCCGCAACGGCTCGTTCCCTTGAAGCTTGTGGACGATTGTCCGGGCGGCGGCAACCGAATCGGTGATTTCGCGGGTTCGGCGTCCGTCTTGGAGGGGCGAATCTGGTTTCGGGTGGCCGGGCCTCGATAGGCTCACGCACAACGTCGCCGCAATTGATCTTCATCGTGGGGCGGGATCCCCGACTTTGCCAGCACAATTCCTGACCTAGCAGCGCAGGAGCGGATATGGCCGACTCGCGACAAGCAAACGACGACAGGGTTCTGGCTCTGGCGTTCTATCTCCTGGTCGACGTCTCGTATTCGATGGACGGCACGCCCCTGGACGCGGTGAACCGGATTCTGCCGGAGGTCATCGACACGATCGAGGAGAGCCCGACGCTCGGTGACATCGTGCGGTTCGGGGCGCTCGACTTCGCCGATGACGCGCGGACGGTTCTTCCGCTCGGCGATCTGCGGGATGTGGAGAGCATCCCGAGTTTCACGGCCCGCGGCGGCACGTCGTATGCGGCGGCTTTCCGCCAGCTCCGTAAGGACATCGAGCATGATCTGGCGCAGTTGAAGAGCGACGGCTACAAGGTCTACCGCCCGGCGGTCTTCTTCATCACCGACGGCGCTCCGACCGACGACATGACGGATGTGCAGGCGGCGTTCAGTGATCTGACCGATCCGGGTTTCCGGGGCCGTCCCAACATCATTCCGTTCGGGGTGTCGCCGTCGCTGTCGAAGGCGGTGCTGGATCCGTGGGTGTCGCCGAAACCCGCGGAGAGCAACAAGGCGATGCGCAGCTATGTCTACAACGGTGCCGGTGACGCGGCGACGGCGATCAAGCAGGTCGCCGAGGTGCTGATCAGCAGCATCGTGGCGTCGGCGACGTCGGTGAACGATGCGGGCACGGCGGGCGGGTTCGTGCCTCCGGACGACGACGACCTGGACGACTGGATCTAGCGCGGGGCGACGGATCGGCATGGTGATGGGGAAGAAGCCGCAGCAACCCGAGCCGACGAGGGTCGAGTTCCCGCCGCACGTTCCGGCGAACCGGCCGGAGAGCGACTCGCCGGGCCGGGAGTTTCCCGAGTTGGAGGCGCTGGCGCCGTCTCACCTGCCACCGGCGCGGGGGCAGGTGTATGTGTCGCGCCGCCATGAGGTGGACCGCTACGACGATCCGGACGAGGACGAGCGGTACACCTTTCCCGGCCCGCCGCAGGATCCGTTCGAGGTGGCCGAGACGTCGGAGCCGCACCCCGTCGACGGGCACCGGCCGGACCGGGTTCCGGATTCCGGGCATCACGAGCACGACCCGCGCGCCTTCGACGAGATCCGGCGACATCAGGAGCGAGACTCGCGGGGGTACGCGGAGGCGGTCGCCCCCGAGGAGCCGGAGTGGGATGCGGCGGCCGCTTCGGGGCCGGCCGGGGACGGTGAGGAGCAGGCCGGCCCGTGGGAGCGGCATCCGAACGACCGCTGGGTGGTCGGTGACGCCGGGAACCAGCCGGCGGTGCGGTCGCGGGTGCCGCACAGGTTCCGTAATCCGCCGCCGGACACGGTGATCGACGGCGCGGAGATCGGCTCGATCTCGTACCGTGCGGCATCGGTGCGCGGGATCAGCCATCAGGAGCGGGGTGAGCCGCGGCAGGACGCGTACGCGGTGCATTTCACCCGTGACCAGGCCTGGCTGGTGGGGTGCATCTCGGATGGCGTGTCGCAGGGGACGCGTTCGCACGAGGCGGCGGCGGCGATCTGTGAGCGGATCAGCCGCGCCCTGGTGGATCATCTGATCGCGTCGCCGCCGTCGGCGGACAGTGGTCGCTGGCCGGAGGAGATCGGGAGCATCCGCTGGGCGGACGCGGTGCGGTCGGCGAATGCCGCGGTGTGTGAGCTGGCCCGGCCGTACCTGGAGAAGTCGGCGCAGAAGCGGGGTGGGCCGCCGGCGGTGGAGCCGGGTGATCCGGTGCCGTTCGCGCAGGCCCGGCTGATCATGTCGGGGACGGCGCTGGCGTTCGTGGTGGCGACGGAGCCGTCGCCGAACGGCACGTTCCGGGCGATGTTGGCGAATGTGGCGGGTGATTCGGCGGCGTTCGTGGTGCAGGACGGGCACTGGGTGCCGCTCACGATGATCAAGAACGAGGGTGAGGCGATCTTCTCCAGTGCGGTGAAGGCGCTGCCGGCCGACACCGAGGTGCATGCGAAGCCGTTCTATCTGGAGCCGGGCCAGCCGTTGATCATGATGACGGACGGGCTCGGTGATCCGCTGGGGGCGGCCCGGGGAGCGGTGAGCCGGTTTCTCGGCACGCGGTGGCGCACTCCTCCGGATCTGCTGGCGTTCGCGCAGCATCTGGCGTTCTACCGGAAGACGTTCACCGACGACCGTACCGCCGTGGTGGTGTGGCCGGGCCCGGTCCGGAGCGCGAGATGACCGCTCCGCTGGAGTTGACGCCGGGCCGGCTCGGCCGTCTGGACGAGCTGGCCCGGGGCGGCACGGCGACCGTCTATCTGGCGCCGGAGTTGCGGCTGCCGGGGCTGGGCGACGAGCGGTTCGTCTACAAGAAGTACAACGAGGCGACGAAGCGGGGCGCGGGCCCGTCACTGGGCACGGGACTGTCGAATTTCGTGCGGTTCCGGGAGCGGCTGCCGGAGGAGCAGCGGGAGGCGTGGGACGCGCGGATCATCTGGCCGGTGTCGGTGGTGGTCGACGATTCCGGCGCCGCCGACGGGGTGATCATGCGGTTGATCCCGGAGCGGTATTTCCAGGAGTTCACCAAGCGGGCCGGTGGGGTGAACCGGAAGCCGCGTGAGGTGGAGACGTTGTTCGGCGACGATGTGACGTCGGCGCGCAAGGGTCTGCCGCGGGTCGATCTGCTGGCGCGGATCCGGCTGATCCGGGCGATCGCCGCGGCGTACGGGATGATGCACAAGCAGAACGTGGTGGTCGGCGACATCTCCGGCCGCAACATCATCTACGACCCGGATCCGGCCCGCCCGAGCATCATGGTGGTGGATGTCGACAGTGCCCGGATCAGGGGCAACCGGGCGGTTTTCGGGATGCAGCCGCACACGCCGAATTGGCTGCCGCCGGAGGCGCGGCTGGCGAGCGCGGAGTTGCAGCGGGCCTCCCGGTCGTCGCCGGCGGCGCCGGTGGAGACGCTGGACCGGCTGCGCAGCCGGTGGGCGATTCAGACGACGGCCACGGATGTGTACAAGTTCGCCCTGATGACGGTGCGGATTCTCAGTAACGGCCGGGGCGGGGCGGTGAGCCTGGATCCGGCGCGGGCGCGCGGCATTCTGAAGGCGGGGATCGGTGACACCGCCGCCGATCTGCTGGACGCGAGTTTCTCCGGTGACGCGAAACAGCGGCCGACGATGCGCGACTGGTATGACGCGCTGCAGCACCGCATGCCGGGGTCGAGGACGCCGTCGCCGCGTCCGGCCACGGCGGAGAAGCCGTCGGCGCTGTTGGCGAACGGTCACCGGGTCGGCCAGTGGGTGTGGGTCGAGGGGCAGGGCTGGGTGCGGAGTGGTTCCCGGGTCCGTCCGTGACTATGGGGTCCGCTGCCCCGGAACGCTGTTGGGTTGGTGTGCCCCGGAGTAGCCGGGCGGGCTGACCGGCCCGGAGTCGCGGACCCAGTGGCGCAGGTCCTCTTCGGCCTGTTCGAGGGTCCGCTGCCGCCATGTCTCCAGGACCCGGCCCATCACCTCGGTCTGGGTGTCGACGATCACCTGGTTGCCGGCGATCGCCGCTTCGGAGGCGCGGCGCAGCCGGTCCTGTTCGGTGCGCAGTTCGTGGTCGCGGCGTTCCCGGTCGAGTCGTCGCAGGTGGTCGCCGTTCTCTCGGGCGACCTTCTCGTAGTCGGTCTCCGGCCCGAGGACCTGCAGCGTCTTCATCAGCACCGGCAGCAGTTCGAGGGCGAGGAAGAGCAGGAACAGCATGAAGTGCGCGGTCTGCAGGGTGGGCCGGTCACCGGCGATCTCCTCGAGCGCTTCGAGGCGGGCGAGCAGGCCGGTGTCCTCCTTGGACGCCGCCGCATGTGCCGCTTTGTCGGCTTCGAGCCGGGCGCGGAGTTCGGTGAGGCGTTCCCGGTTCTCGGTGAGGCGGGTGCGGGCGGCGTCGGCGGCGCTGGTCTGGGCGGTGCTGAGGGCGGCGCGGGCGGCGGTGCGGGCGGCGGTGAGCCGGGTGGAGGCCTCGTTGCGGGTTTCGCGGGCTTCCTTCTGGATGGCGACTTTCTCCCGGTAGGCGATGCCGGCGCCCGCCGCGCCGGATCCGCAGGTGCCCTCTTTCTCGCAGACCACGTCGGCCTGGGCTTTGAGGAACGCTTTCTGGGCCGCGTCGTACTGTTTGCGGGCGTCGACGACGGCCGGGTCCTTCTCGATGTTGATGCCCGCGCCGCCGGCGGCGACCTGTTCGTCGGCGGCGATGGTCTTCTCGAGTTCGGGGATGCTCGCGTAGTCGGGGTTCTGCGCGGTCTGCCGGTTGTATTCGGCGACCTGCCGGGCGTGCATGACGGTGAGCTGGGTCCTGATCTCGGCTTCGAAGATCTTCAGCACGACCGGGGTGGAGATGACGGCGCCGAGCACGAGGGCGAGCAGGAGCCGGGGGATCGCCATCATGAGGGTGAGCCGCCTGCTGCCCTGCCGGGTCATCTGCACGACGAGCAGCCGGTCCAGGTTGAAGATGATCAAACCCCAGGCCAGACCGATGAGTACGGCGGCGAGCACCCCGGTGCCGAGTGCCATGTGGACGGCCATGGCGGCGGACGCGGCCGCCACCAGGGCGGTGGAGACGATGACACCGCCCATGGCCGCGTACCGCAGTTCGTCGCCCGGTGTGACCCCGAGCACCTTCGCCTGTCCGCCCGCGAATCCGGCGAGGGTCCTTTTCAAGCCCATGGTCTCCTCAATCTCGGCCACCTGCGCCGGGGCCGGCCGGGCCGCTCGCCGAAGAAGCGTGCGACGTCGATCGGGAATCGGGTCAGTGACAGTGCGGCGGGTGGTTCCGCGGGCACCGGCACCGGAGGTATGTCGGGCAGCATGTGCCGGCTGTAGTGGGCGAGCATGTCGGCCCACTGGTCGGTGCGCGGGTCGCGCGCGTCCAGTGGGCTGCCGGGAAGCCGCACCTCGGTGATCCGGGGCAGCCGGAAGACGTGCACGTGCGCGGTGTCGGCCCGGTGTCCGCCGACCCGGTTCGCGGCCCGCAGCCGGACCGCTCCGGGCCGGGTCATGACGACCTGGACCTGGCCCTGGTCGCGGCCGGTGGCGACGACGACGGCCCCGTCCGGTCCGGTGATCTCCAGCCGGTCGATGTAGCGGCCGCGCCAGCGCACGGTCACCGGCGAGCCGTCCGGCACGATCACCGGGCTGACCTGGACCTGTTCGATGACCGGTGGTCCCTGCAGGACGGTCGCCCGGTGGTCGAGGTAGTCGCTCCACTCGGTGGCGGACGGCAGCCGGTCGGCGACGTTGGAGCGGGCTCGCCGCAGCAGGGCCTGCCCATCGGTGTCGAGGAACGCGAAGACGCAGTGGTCGACGAACCGGCCGAGCCAGAACAGGTCGGCCGACCGGTCGGTTCCGAGCCGCGCGCCGGTGCAGTCGGTGATCAGCACCTCGGGGTCGGTGCCGGTGGTGTACGCCGCCGATTCGAGGGCCGCCTCGCCGAGCACGGCGCCGACGGCGTGTGCGGCGGCCATCGCGGCGGCGAGGGCGGCGCAGAGCCGGGCGCGCAGCACCCCGTCGGAGGCGTCCGGCGTGTCCGGGCCGGACAGCGGCTCCGGTCCCCGCGCGGTCATCCGGCCCGCGGCGAACCGGTCCGGCGGCCGCGGCAGCAGCAGACCGACGGCGGTGGCCGGATCGTCGCCGACGACCACCCGGTACGGCCACAGCAGTCGTTCCGCCAGTTCGTCGCCGCCGGGGGCGGCCCGGACCGCGACGAGGTCGATCAGGTCGGCGGCCGGCCGCCCACCGGGTTCGGCGAAGCGGTGGAACACGCCGGCGCCGGGTTCAGCCACGTGGCGGAACGCGCCGGCGTCGCGTTCGGCGACGACCCATTGGGCGTAACGGAGGCGGGTGAGGCCGTGCTCGGCGGACTGGTGGGCGCCGCGGGCGATCCAGTGGGCCACGTCCGGCACGTCGGCCAGCGACGAGATCACCGTGGCGTCGACGTCGGTGTGCTCGGCGGCCAGGTCCTCGGCGATGGTGCCGTCGGCGCCGGGCAGGCTCACCAGCAGCACCATCGGCGTCCACTCGAGCAGGGCGGCCAACTCGGCGGCCCGGTCGCCGGCGCCGTCCAGGGAGTGCCCGGAGGTCGCCACCACCACGATCGGCGGCCGCACCTCGGCGGCGTCGGCCTCCAGCAGGTCGATGTCGCCGGTGATCCGGCGGCGCAGGGCGCGCAGAGCGGCGGCCAGGGTCGGCTCCTCGATGGTGGTGACCATCTGCGGGATGCGCGAGACCAGATCGACCTGCTGCAGCTGCATCAGGGTGGTGGTGTGGTCGGCGTTGTCGTACAGCTCGATGCCCCAGCGGACCGCCCAGGCCAGCAGCGGATCGCCGGTGATCTCGTCGGCGAGGTGGCCGAGGAGCAGGTTGACGGCGGCCAGGTCCTCCTCGCGCATGCGCACGGACGCGTCGCAGAGCAGGTAGAGCGGCTGCAGTGTCTCCTGTGCGGTGTGCGTCACCCGGATCCTCGGCATCTCTCCGGGGCGCTGACCCGGCCCGGCCCACAGTAATCAGGTGATTCCACATCGCACATCGCCGGAACGGTCCCGTCAGCCGCGGTCCACTGCGGAGCGCCGGGTAGCGACACGGTCAAAACGGCTCGCCGGTCCGGCCGGGTGGCCCTACGCTGACCGGCATGACTGATACGGGAACCGGGCGTCACGGTCCCCCCGAGCGGCCGTCGTTGGACGGGCTCGAGGAGAAGTGGGCGCCGCGCTGGCAGGAGGAGGGCACATACGCGTTCGACCGTTCCAAGGAGCGGGCCGACGTGTATGCGATCGACACACCTCCGCCTACCGTATCGGGCTCGTTGCACGTCGGGCACGTCTTCTCGTACACGCACACCGACACGGTCGCGCGGTTCCAGCGGATGCGCGGCAAGACCGTCTTCTATCCGATGGGGTTCGACGACAACGGGCTGCCGACCGAGCGGCGGGTGCAGAACCTGTTCCAGGTCCGGTGCGATCCGTCGCTGCCCTACGACCCGGACTGGGAGCCGTCGCCGGGTGCCGGCGAGGAGCGGATCTCCCGGCGTAACTTCGTCGAGCTGTGCGGCCGGCTGACCGTCGAGGACGAGAAGGGGTTCGAGGCGCTGTGGCGGCGGCTCGGCCTGTCCGTCGACTGGGGGCTGACGTACACGACCATCGGCGCGACCGCCCGGGCCGTCTCGCAGCGGGCGTTCCTGGCGAATCTGGCGGCCGGTCAGGCGTACACGGCGGAGGCGCCGACGTTGTGGGACGTCGGCTTCCGCACGGCTGTCGCGCAGGCGGAACTGGAGGATCGGAAGCGGCCGGGGGCGTACCACACGTTGCGTTTCCACGGCCCGGACGGGCCGGTCGAGATCGACACCACCCGGCCGGAGCTGCTGCCGGCGTGTGTCGCCCTGGTGCGTCATCCGGACGATTCCCGCTTCGCGGGTCTCACCTCGGTCCGGACCCCGTTCTTCGACGTCGAGGTCCCGGTCCGTGCCCACCCGCTCGCCGACCCCGCCAAGGGTACGGGCATAGCGATGGTCTGCACGTTCGGCGACCTGGCCGACGTCACGTGGTGGCGTGACCTGGACCTGCCCACGCGGGTCGTGCTGGGCCGTGACGGCCGGTTCCTGCCGGACGCCCCGGACGGTGTCCCGGTCGCCGCCTACCGGGGGTTCGCCGGGCTGACCGTCGCGGCGGCGCGCGCCGAGACGGTCCGGTTGCTGCGCGAGTCCGGCGATCTGGTCGGCGAGCCGCGCCCGGTCACGCATCCGGTCAAGTTCTACGAACGCGGCGACCGTCCGCTGGAGATCGTCACGAGCCGGCAGTGGTTCATCCGCAACGGCGGCCGCGACCCTCAGCTGCGGGAGCGGCTGCTGGCCCGGGGCCGGGAGCTGCGGTGGACGCCGGACGGCATGCGGCACCGCTACGAGCATTGGGTCAACGGCCTGACCGGGGACTGGCTGATCAGCCGGCAGCGGTTCTTCGGCGTGCCCATCCCGGTCTGGTACGAGCTGGACGCGCACGGCGAACCCGACTACGGCCGGCTGCTGGTCCCGGACGACGCGGCGCTGCCGGTCGACCCGTCGTCGGACTGTCCGCCCGGTTTCACCGAGGCGCAGCGGGACGTTCCGGGCGGGTTCACCGCCGACCCGGACGTCATGGACACGTGGGCCACGTCGTCGCTGTCGCCGCAGATCGTCACCGGCTGGAGCACCGACGACGACCTGCACGCCCGCACGTACCCGATGGATCTTCGCCCGCAAGGTCAGGAGATCATCCGGACCTGGCTGTTCTCGTCGGTGTTGCGGGCCGATCAGCTCGGCGGGACCCTGCCGTGGCGGCGGGCGGTGCTGTCCGGCTGGATCCTCGACCCGGACCACAGGAAGATCTCGAAGTCGCTGGGCAACGAGGTCGAGACCCCGATTCAACTGCTGGAACAGTTCGGGTCGGACGCGGTCCGCCACTGGGCGGCGAGCGGCCGGCCGGGCGCCGATCTGGCGTTCGAGCCGGCGCAGCTGAAGGTGGGGCGGCGGCTGGCGACGAAGCTGCTGAACGCGTCGAGGTTCGCGCTCGGGCTGGGCGCGGCCGCGGCGCTGCGCCGGCCGGTCACCGAGCCGCTGGACCGGGCCGTGCTGGGCCGGCTGGCCGAGGTGGTCGTCACGGCGACGACGGCGTTCGAGGAGTACCAGCACACCGACGCGTTGCAGGCCACCGAGACGTTCTTCTGGACGTTCTGCGACGACTACATCGAGCTGGTCAAGGACCGGGCGTATGCGGAGGGCCCGGGCGGTGACTCGGCCCGGGCGGCGCTGGCGGCCGGGCTGTCGGTGCTGTTGCGCCTGTTCGCGCCGTTCCTGCCGTACGTCACCGAGGAGGTCTGGTCGTGGTGGCGCTACGGTTCGGTGCACCGGGCCACCTGGCCCACGAGGTACGAGCTGACCCGGGTGGCGCCGGAGAGCGATCCGGCGCTGCTCGACCTGGCCGGTGAGGCGCTGCGGCAGGTCCGCCGGGCCAAGTCGGACCGGAAACTGTCGATGCGGACCGAGGTGCCGCTGGCCGAGGCGCTCGGCCCGGCCGAGATGCTGGACCGGCTGGCGCTGATCGACGGCGACTTCCGGGCGGCCGGCCGGATCGGCAAGCTCGATCTGCTTCGCGACCGCACCCCGGAGCTGGTGATCGCCTGCGCATTCTGAGTCCGGCGGCCACCATGGGAGGCATGTCGCTCGCCCCTGAGGAGGTCCGGGCCCCGGCCCGGGACGCGGTGCTGTTCCGGTCGTCGCCGGCCCGGACCTTCGTCATGGTGTTCGCCGTGCTGATGGTCGCCTACCTGGCGGTGTCGCCAGCCGTCGACTGGATCGCCGGGGACACCGGCGACCCGTGGTGGGTGACCGTGCTGCAGGCGGTGCTGATCGGTGCGGGCGTGGCCGGGGCGTACTCGGTGTCCGCCCGCGCCGCACTGCCCACCTGGGTGCGGGTGTCGTCGGGTGGCCTGGAGCTGGCCGCGCAGGAGTCCGACCCGGTCCTGCTGGACTGGGCGGACATCGCGGCCGTGGTGATCCGCCGGGACGGGCTGCGGACCGTGCTGGAGGTGGTGCCCGCCGATCTGGACAGCGTGCACCCGGTGCAGGAGGGCGACACCGGTGGGCCGGCGCTGGCCGACACGCCACGCGGACCGGCGTTCACCGCCGATCTCACCCAGATCTGGCCGGGCCCGCGGGCGCTGCGCCGCGAGATCGCCCGCCGCATGCGGCGCTAGAAGTCGCCGCCGAAGTCCCCGAAGTCCCCGAAGTCGCCGCCGAAGTCACCGGGGTCACCGGAGGCGTCGAAGTCCATGTCGCCGAACCCGGGTGACAGCAGCGCGTCGAAGATCAGCATGCCGCCGAGGACGCCCGCGCCGGCGCCGAGCGCCGTCTTCCACACCGGCGTCGAATACCACCCGGCGGGCACCGGCCGGCCCTGCACCCGCCCGCCCGGGTAGTAGTAGGGGGTGTCCTTGCCCGGCCGTGGCGCCGCCTTGTAGGAATGCCCCTCGACCGTCACCTCGCGCTCCTGGGTGATCTGGCCGGCGCCCTGGGCGGCGTGCAGCGGCGGCAGGTCGGGCCCGGGGTCGAGGCCCATGGCCAGGCGGGCGGCCCGCACATAGGTGAGACCCTCCAGCGCCGACTCCCGGGCCAGCTCGAACTGCCGGACCGAGCCGGCCTGCTGCAGTTGGCCGCCGGCCGCGTTGTAACGCTCGCCCGCGTCGGCGAGCGCCTGCCGGGCGGCCGGGTCGTCGGAGCTGAGATTCATCACCTGGCCGCCGAGCCGCTCATACCACCGCTGGGCGTCGGCGCGGGCGTCGTCGAGTCGCGTCTGCCGGCGGGCCTGGCCGCTGCGCTGAACGGCGGCGATGAACAGCAGAACCATCGCGACGATGGCCAGAAGCAGCAACACGCGCATCATGTTTTCCACGCTACCCCCGCCTGTCGCGCCCGGCCCTTCTGGCAATCTGCGGTGGTGACGTTCTCGACACTGGTTGTGGTCCTCGCCTGTCTGGCCGCCGGGGCGGCGATCGGCTGGCTCGCGGCGCGGGCCCGCGCCGCCACCGACATCGCCCGCCTGGAGGCGACGCTCGCGGCCGCCCGTGACGGCGAGCAGCGGCTGGAGCAGTCGCTGCGGGCACTGTCCTATGAGGCGACCGCCCAGTCGCAGGAGGCGGTGGCCCGGGCCGTCGCGCCTCTGCACGACACCCTTCAACGGTACGAGCAGCGCGTCGCCCAACTGGAGCACGACCGTGTCGACGCCTACGCCGAGCTGCGTGAACAGGTGCGGTCGATGGGCCTGGTGTCGGGTGAGCTGCGGACCGAGACCCGGCAGCTGGTGGCCGCGCTGCGGGCCCCGCAGGTGCGCGGCCGGTGGGGTGAGCACCAGCTGCGGCGCATCGTCGAGGCGGCCGGGCTGCTGGAACACTGCGACTTCGCCGAACAGGTGACCGCCGCCACCGACGAGCAGGGGGTGCGGCCCGACCTCGTGGTGCGGCTGTTCGGCGGGCGGACCGTGGTGGTCGACGCGAAGGCCCCGCTGGAGGGGTATCTGTCGGCCATGGAGGCTCGCGACGAGCACACCCGCGACGGCCATCTCGATCAGCACGCCCGGCATCTGCGCATGCACGTGGACGCGCTGTCGGCGAAGCGGTACTGGTCGGCGTTCGAGTCGGCGCCCGATTTCGTGGTGTTGTTCGTGCCGGCCGACCCGTTCCTGGACGCCGCCCTGCAACGGGATCCGGCGCTGATGGAGCACGCCTTCCGCCGCAACATCGTGCTGGCCACCCCGGCCACGCTGATCGCCATGCTGCGGACGGTCGCCTACTCGTGGCGGCAGGAGGCACTGACCCGCAACGCCGCCGCCGTGCACAGCCTGGCCCGTGAGCTCTACGGCCGGCTGTCGACACTCGGCGACCATGTGGACAAGCTGGGGACATCGCTGTCCGCGGCGGTCACCGCCTACAACCGGGCGGTCGGGTCGCTGGAGTCACGGGTGCTGGTCAGCGCCCGCAAACTGGCCGAGATGGGAGTCTCCGACGAGGAGCTGCTCCCGCCCGTACAGGTGGAAGTGGCCCCTCGCCAGCCGCAGGCGCCGGAACTCAGCTAGCCTTCGCCGCCGCCGCGGCCTTCATGTCGCGGCGCAGCTCCTGCGGCAGCGAGAACGTCAGGCGCTCCTCGGCGGTGGTGAACTCGGTGACCTCGCCGAAGCCCCGCTCGGCGAGGTGCGCCAGCACCTCCATGACCAGGTCGTCGGGGACGCTGGCGCCGGACGAGACACCGACCGTGGTGGCACCGGCCAGCCACTCGTCCTGGATCTCGGAGGCGTAGTCGACCAGGTGGCCGGCCCGGGCGCCGGCGCCGAGAGCCACCTCGACGAGACGCACCGAATTCGACGAGTTGGTGGAACCGACCACGATCACCACGTCACACTCCGGCGCGATCTCCTTGATCACGTGCTGCCGGTTGGAGGTGGCATAGCAGATGTCGTCGCTCGGCGGCGACTCCAGCAGCGGCAGCCGCTGCTTGAGCCGGGCGACCGTCTCCATCGTCTCGTCGACCGACAGCGTCGTCTGGGACAGCCACACCACCTTCGACGGGTCGCGGACCACCACGTTGTCCACGTCGTCGGGGCCGTCGACGAGCTGAATGTGCTCGGGGGCCTCGCCCGCGGTGCCGATGACCTCCTCGTGGCCCTCGTGACCGATGAGCAGGATGTCGTAGTCGGCGGCGGCGAACCGTTTGGCCTCGTGGTGCACCTTCGTCACCAGGGGGCAGGTCGCGTCGATCGCCTTGAGGTTGCGCTCACGCGCCTGGTCGTGCACCTCGGGGGCGACGCCGTGGGCCGAGAACACCACGGTCGAACCCTCGGGCACCTCGTAGTTCTCCTCGACGAAGATCGCGCCACGGGCTTCGAGGGTGCTGACCACGTGCTTGTTGTGCACGATCTGCTTGCGCACGTAGACCGGGGCGCCGTAGAGCCTCAGCGCCTCCTCGACGGTCTGCACGGCGCGGTCGACACCGGCGCAGTAGCCACGCGGCTTGGCGAGCAACACCCGCTTACGAGGTTCAGTCACCCGGCCATGGTACGTGCACCACCCGGCACCCCGCCTCCGGCGCGATCAGCGCCACAACCGTTCTGGCGCCGCCTTGCCATACTCGCGCGCATGACCGTGACCGGAACCGCCGCGACCGGAGCCGGGAACATCGCGCCCGGCCGGATCCTCCGCCTGGTGATCGGGCAGATGAGCCTCACCGCCGGCGTGTTCTGGCTGGTCATGGCCCTGACCGTGCCGTACCCGCGCGACTTCTTCGTGGGTGGGGCGCTCGCTGCGGGCGGCCTGGCCCTGCTGCTGTGGAGACGGCTGCGCCCGCCCGTCCGGTTCGTGTCGGTCACCGCCGCGATGACCGCGATCGGCGGCACGGCGGCCGGTCTCGCCGTCCACACCACCAGCATGGGCGGGATGTTCGGCTGGTTCGAGAGTCGCGGGTGGCCGTTCGCGTGGGCCGGGCTCGGCGGGCTGGCCGACACCACGGAGGAGGCGCACCGGCAGGCGGTGGCGGACGGCTGGGGTCTCGACTGGTTCCGTCTTCTCGTGGACGTGACGCTCTGGGCGTACGCCGGATTGGTGGTGGCCGTGGTGATCGGCCTGGCCTGGCGCGCTCTGCGCAAATGACCCGTTTCGCCCCGGATACCGCGTTAGCGGTCTGATAATCGACTCGTGAACGCGGAGCTGTGGCCCTCGATTCCGGCCGTCCTCCGCGTGATGGCGGGCTGGTTCCTGCTCGGCGTCGGCCTGCTGAACCTGGCGGTCGAGGCGGACGGCGGCCTGGACCGCGTGTACCTGGTCTTCCACGTGGTCCTCGCGGCCGGCGGCGCGCTGCTGCTGATGCGGCGGCGGCTGATCCCGAGCCGCCCCGGCATCCTGCTCGGCGCCGGTGTCACCCTGGCCGCGACGGTGGCGTCCACGATCCCCACCACGTCGCGGTGCTGCATGGAGGCGTACCCGGAGCGGCACGGCTACCCGTTCCCGTTCCTGGGCGTCGGCGGCGGCGGGCACACCGACGTCAAGTACCTCGCCGCCGACCTGACCTTCTGGTTCTGTGCGGGCCTGCTCCTGCTGGCCGTGCTGACGGTGGCCGAGGCCCGGCTGCCGGAGCGGCGCACCCCGGTCGATCTGACCCGGTACGCCGGCCACGCCGAACCGCGCATGATGGCCGCCACCGGCGATCGCACCGGCGAAAATGTCGGAGGGCTTACGTAGTCTGGCCGGGTGAACGAGCCCGACAGCACGGCACGCAGCACCGCCGAGGACCCGTGGCCGGTCCGCGTGGTCAGCCAGAAGATCGGCGGCTGGATAGCCAAGCTCGGCTGGGTGTGGGTGGACGGGCAGGTCGCCCAGATCAGCCGCCGCCCCGGCTCCGGCGTGGTGTTCCTGACGCTGCGTGACCCGTCGGCCGATCTGAGCCTGACCGTGACGGCGCACCGTGACGTGCTCGACGCCGGCGCCCCCGAGCTGTCCGAGGGCGCCCGGGTGACGATGCACGCCAAGCCGGAGTTCTATCCGGCCCGGGGCACGCTGAGCCTGCGCGCCGACGAGATCCGCCAGGTCGGCCTCGGCGAGTTGCTGGCCCGGCTGGAGAAACTGAAGCGCCTGCTCGCCGCGGAGGGCCTGTTCGCCCGCGAGCGCAAGCGACCGCTGCCGTTCCTGCCGCGGCGGATCGGCCTGATCACCGGCCGGGCCAGCGCCGCCGAGCGGGACGTGCTGATGAATGCTCGCCGCCGCTGGCCGTCGGTGGACTTCCGGGTGATCAACGTGCCGGTGCAGGGCGCCACCGCGGTGCCCCCGATCATCGACGCGCTCAAGGTGCTCGATCACGACGACACCGTCGACGTGATCGTGATCGCCCGCGGCGGCGGCGGTGTGGAGGACCTGCTGCCGTTCTCCGACGAGGCGCTGTGCCGGGCGGTGTTCGCGGCGCGGACCCCGGTGGTCAGCGCGATCGGCCATGAGACCGACACTCCGCTGCTCGACTACGTGGCCGATCTGCGGGCGTCCACCCCGACCGACGCGGCGAAACGGATCGTGCCCGACCTGGCCGAGGAGCAGCGGCTGATCACCACCGCCCGGGCCCGGCTCGACCGGGCGGTGCTCACCCTGATCGACCGGGAGCGGCAGCGGATCGACGCGTGGCGGTCCCGGCCGGTGCTGGCCCGCCCGGAGGTTCTGGTCGACCAGCGGGGCGCCGAGGTGACGGCCCTGCGCGACCGGGCCGTGCGCAGCCTGGAGCACCGGCTGCGCCGCGCCGACGACGCGCTGGAGCACACCGTGGCACGGCTTCGTGCCCTGTCCCCGGCCAAGACGCTGGAGCGGGGTTACGCGATCGTGCAACGCTCCGACGGCCACGTGGTCCGCGCCGCGGACGAGGTGGCGGCGGACGACCTTGTTCGGATCCGGCTCGCCGAGGGCGAGCTGCAGGCTGCGGTGGTGGAGAGCTGATGAGCGACGACAACCTGACCTATGAGCAGGCGCGTACCGAACTGGCGACGGTGGTGGAGCGGCTGGAGCAGGGCGGCGGCACCCTGGAGGAGTCGCTGGCCCTGTGGGAGCGCGGCGAGCGGCTGGCCGACGTGTGCCGGCGCCGGCTCGACGGCGCACGGGAGCGCATCGAGACGGCCCGGGCGGCTCGCGCCGACGACTAGCCGGGTTCAGGGCAGGGCGGAGGCCAGCTTCTGGAGGTTCTCGGTGTCCCCACCATCCCCGATGATCACGATGGTCCGGTCCGGTTCGGCCGAGATCAGCGCGGTCTCGCCCGGCCGGCCGGTGTACTGCATCCACACCCGCGCGTCGGTGCGGTAAGCGCCGACCCGGGTGCCGGAGTCGCCGACCTCCGCCGGGATCAGGGTGGCCGACGCCACGGTGCTCTGGATGAGCTGCATGGCCTTGCCGGCCGGGCCGACGTATCCGATACGCAGCGTGGCGCCGCCGTCGGCACGCCGGAAGACGGCCGACGAGACGTGCCAGTCGTCCTCGTCGAGGCCCCGCGGCTGGGCGACCGGAAACTCCCGCTCCGCCTGCTGGATCGCCGACGTCGGGTCGATCGAGATCGGTTCGTCCCCGTCCAGGACCACCCGGTAGAAGGTCAGGAGCAGCGCGATCGGCACCAGCAGCACGAGCAGCGACAGGAGCATGTCGCGCGGCGACCGGCCTTCCCGCGCGGCGAGGCGGGGTGACGGCTGGGGTTCGGCGGGGGTGGGTTCCACCAAGCCATTGTTAACCATGTCGCTGAATCGAGACTTGGCGCGTCCTGAGATGCCAGGATCGGAGGACATCCAGCCCCGCAACGTCGCGAGGAGGCCGCCGTGCCCGCCCGAGTCCCCCAGGACCTCGACCGTAACATCGCCCTCGACCTCGTCCGCGTGACCGAAGCCGCCGCCATGGCGGCCGGCCGCTGGGTCGGCCGCGGAGACAAGAACGGCGGTGACGGCGCCGCCGTCGACGCCATGCGCAAACTCATCAACTCGATCCAGATGCGCGGCGTCGTCGTCATCGGTGAGGGTGAGAAGGATGAGGCGCCCATGCTCTACAACGGGGAGAAGGTCGGAGACGGCACCGGCCCCGAGGTGGACGTCGCGGTCGACCCGATCGACGGCACCACACTGATGAGCAAGGGCATGCCCGGTTCGATCGCGGTTCTCGCGGTGGCCGAGCGCGGCGCCATGTTCGACCCGAGCGCCGTCTTCTACATGGACAAGATCGCCGTCGGGCCGGACTGCGCCGACGTCATCGACATCGACGCCGGTGTGAAGGAAAATCTGCGCCGCATCGCCAAGGCCAAGCGGTCCAGCGTCTCCGACGTGACGGTGTGCATCCTGGACCGGCCGCGCCACACCGAGCTGGTGGAGCAGGTGCGGCACGCGGGCGCCAACATCAAGTTCATTTCGGACGGTGACATCGCGGGCGCCATCTCGGCGGCCCGGCTGGAGTCCGACGTCGACGTGCTGATGGGCGTCGGCGGCACCCCGGAGGGCATCACCGCGGCGTGCGCCCTCAAATGTCTCGGCGGCATGATCCAGGCCAAGCTGTGGCCGCTCGACGACGCCGAGCGGGAGAAGGCGATCGCCGGCGGCCACGACCTCGACCGTGTCCTCACCACCGACGACCTGGTCACCGGTGACAACTGCTTCTTCGTGGCGACCGGTGTGACCAGCGGCGACCTGCTCAAGGGCGTCCGTTACCGGTCCGGCGGCGCGCACACGCAGTCGATCGTGATGCGGTCCAAGAGCGGCACGATCCGGGTCATCGACTCCTACCACCGGCTGGAGAAACTGGCCCTCTACTCGGCGGTCGACTTCGACGGCCATCTGCCGGCGGTCCCGCTGAGCGACCCGATCATCTGATCGGCACGTCCACCCCACAGGGCCGATTTCCGGTACGGGTGGGACCAGTCGCCGCCGGACGACGCGAGCCGGGCGCGGCTCAAGCCTGTGCCGCGCCCGCCGGGCTGAGCTCGGTGGTCCAGCCGCCCTCAGAGCTGCCTCACCACCCCCGGAACAGCGCCCGGAGCCGGCTCGATCTTCTCGACTGGCCCCAGCGGTGCCTCACAACGCCCGAGACAGCGCAGTGGGGGCCAGCCGACCACCGCGGCCGGCCCGCAGCACTGCCTCACGACACCCGAACAGCGCTCAGGGCCGGCCGGGAGGATCAGCGGCGGCGGAACATGATCGCGGCGATGATGCCGCCGAGCAGGCCGAGCGCGTGCCCCTGCCAGGAGACGCGCTGGTCGGTCGGCAGGATGTTGAAGAACTGGTACCAGTAGAGCAGCCCGATGAACGCGGCCACCGCCAGATGCCACCAGCTGCGCTCGACCAGTCCGCGGGCCAGCAGCAGACCGAGATAGCCGAAGATCACGCCGCTGGCGCCGACCACCACCGTGTTCGGGTCGCCGACGAACCAGACGCCGAGCCCGGCGACCGCCATGATCAGGGCGGTGGACCAGGCGAACCGGCGCACTCCCCCGGCCAGCACGAACGTGCCGAGCAGGATGAGCGGGACGGCGTTGCCGTACAGATGCTCCCAGTCGGCGTGCAGGAACGGGCTGAACAGCACCCCGTCGATCCCCTCGACGGCGTGCGGGATGATGCCGCCGGCCACGTCGAGGGTGCCGGCCCCGAGAGCGACGTCGATCCCCTCGATCAGGAACAACGCCGGGACCACGGCGCACATCGTCACGAACGCGCGGCCCAGCGACGCGTAGAAAGCCTCGGTGCCGAAGCGCCCCGCATCGTCCGTGCGTGCGCCGGCCGCCCACCCGTACCCCATGTCTCGATGGTCGCAGGGTGGCGCACGCACGGCCACTCGAGGAGACGGTCAGCTCAGCTTGCGCACGGCCTGCCCGATCGCCTCCCGGTACGCGGAGATCTGGGTGTACACGCCGAAGTATCCGTCGCGGGCGCAGCCCAGGCCCCAGCTGACGATCCCGACCTGAACCCACCGCCCGGCCCGGTCGCGGCGCACCATGGGGCCGCCGGAGTCACCCTGGCAGGTGTCGACGCCACGCCGCCCCGCGCAGATCGACTTCTCCTGCGCCAGTTCGACGCCGGCCTTGCGGTAGGCGGCCGCGCACTCGGCGTCCGGGATCGTCGGCACCGTCGCGTAGTGCAGCCGGCGCTCCTGCCGCGGTGAGCTCTCCCGGGTCTGCCCCCAGCCCATCACCGTGAAGGTGCCCTGGTCGACGTCGTCGGCGGCGAGTTCCAGGGTGGGCAGGGGAAGCTCACGTTCCAGGCGGACCACCGCCCAGTCGTCGCCGGCGGTCTCGGTCACGAAGTCCGGGGAACGGTAGACCTCGACCGACTTGACGCTCGTCGCGTGTTCGGAGTCCAGGTCGGTGGCGCCGGCGGTGACGGTGATCCGGTCGTTCGGGCCGGTCGGCCCGACGCAGTGCCCGGCGGTGAGCACCACCCGGGGTGCGGCGAGGGCGCCGCCGCAGCCCATCGAGAGCCGGACCGCCCAGGGGAACCGGCCGGCACCGGCGATCTTGCCGCCGACCACCTCACGCAGCGGCGGCTTCCCGGCCTCGGCCCGGGCGACGCCCGCGCCGGCCGTGGCCGACACCAGGACCGCGAGCAGAGACAAACCCGCTTTCTGGACCATACGGACATTGCATCACAGCAAAAACGGGGCCACGCGGATTGCCGCGCAGCCCCGTCAGCGAGCTCGGATCAGTACCAGCCGACGTCCTGCGAGTGACCCCAGGCGCCACAGGGCGTGTTGTAGCGGCCTTCGATGTAGCGCAGACCCCATTTGATCTGGGTGGCCGGGTTGGTCTTCCAGTCGTCGGCGACCGACGCCATCTTGCTGCCCGGAAGTGCCTGCGGAATCCCGTACGCCCCGGAGGACCGGTTTGTGGCCTTGTAGTTCCAGCCACTCTCCTTGTCCCACAGGTTCTCCAGGCACGGGAACTGGTCGAGGCCGAACCCGGCGTCGAGCATCAGCGCACAACCGATCTTGCGGCTACCGCTGTACTCGTTGCAGGACTCCGGGATCTCCCCGGTGAAGGCGACCGGGCCGGAGGCCTCCTCGGCCTTCTTGGCCTCTTCGGCCTCCTTGGCCTCGATGACCTTCTTCTCCAGCGTGCGCGCCTTGGACGCGGCCGCCTTCGCCTCTTCGGCCGCCTTGGCCGCGGCGGCCGCCTCCGCCTGCGCCCGGTGCGCCCGGGCCGCGGCGTGGTCCGCCTGGCGCTGCCTCAACAGCCGGATCTCGTCCTCATTGGCCTGCGCGATGAGCTGCGCCTGGGCGCCCTGCTGCTGGACGTCCCGGTCCTGCCCGAGGTACACGCCACCGGTGAGTCCCGCCACGAGAAGACCGACGGACGCCGCACGGACTCCGAGCCGGCTCCAGAGCCGCTTCACGAAGATTCCCTTCGTCGGGGGCAATGAGGCGGCGCGTCTCCGCCGCCTGATGGGGCGGACCGCGCCGCGAGCACCGCGACAAGTGGTGAATCATCGCCTGATGCCCGCGGAACACCATGGCGCAAGGTGAAGTGGATGTGAAACGCCAGCGCGGTGATGTGACTTTAGTCACGAGACTTTCTGGCTTAATCCGGCACGAAATCACCGCGCTGGCGCTATCAAGATCACTACAGCGGGATCTCCTCCAGCAGGTCGGTCACCACCTCGGCGATCGGCGACCGCTCCGACCTCGTGAGGGTCACGTGCGCGAAGATCGGGTGGCCCTTCAGCGCCTCGATCACCGCGGTGACACCGTCATGCCGGCCGACCCGCAGATTGTCGCGCTGAGCCACGTCATGGGTCAGCACCACCCGCGAGTTCTGCCCGATCCGGGACAACACGGTGAGCAGCACGTTGCGTTCCAGCGACTGCGCCTCGTCGACGATCACGAAGGCGTCGTGCAGGCTCCGGCCCCGGATGTGGGTCAGCGGCAGCACCTCGAGCATGCCGCGGGCCAGCACCTCCTCGACCACGTTGGCGTGCACCACCGAACCGAGGGTGTCGAAGACCGCCTGGGCCCACGGCGACATCTTCTCCGACTCGCTGCCGGGCAGGTAGCCGAGTTCCTGGCCGCCGACCGCGTACAACGGGCGGAACACCACCACCTTCTTGTGGCGGTTGCGCTCCATGGTGGCCTCCAGGCCCGCGCACAGCGCCAGGGCCGACTTGCCGGTGCCCGCCCGGCCGCCCAGCGACACGATGCCGATCTGTTCGTCGAGCAGGATGTCCAGCGCCACCCGCTGCTCCGCCGACCGGCCCCGCAGCCCGAACGCGTCCCGGTCCCCGCGGACCAGCTTGACGGACTTGTCCGGGCTGACCCGCGCCAGCGCCGACCCGCGCGGCGAGTGGATCACCAGGCCGGTGTGACAGGGCAGGTTCTCCGCCTCCTCCACCTCCAGCTCGTCACCGGCGTACAGCGAGTTCACCTGCTCCTCGGACAGCTCCAGGTCGGCCATGCCGGTCCAGGTGGGATCGCTGGCCTGACCGTGCCGGTACTCGTCGGCGGTCAGGCCCACCGAGGCGGCCTTCACCCGCAGCGGCATGTCCTTGCTCACCAGGGTGACATCGCGCCCCTCGGCGGCCAGCCCGAGCGCCACGGAGAGGATCCGCGTGTCGTTCGAGTCGTTGCGGAACCCGTGCGGGAGCGCGCTCTGATCGGCGTGGTTGAGCTCGACCCGCAGCGTGCCGCCCTCGTCGTTGCAGAGCACCGGCTGGTCCAGCCGGCCGAACTTGATCCGCAACTCGTCCAGCATCCGCAGCGACTGACGCGCGAACCAGCCGAGCTCGGGGTGGTGACGTTTCCCCTCCAGTTCGGAGATGACCACGAGCGGGATGACCACTTCGTGGTCGGTGAACCGGCGAAACGCCGCCGGGTCGGACAGCAGGACCGAAGTGTCCAGGACGAAGACCCTGCCGGCAGGGGCGGGCTCCGCGTCGGTGTGCCGGTCCCGGGTCCTACGGCGCCCGGTGGTGGCGCGGCTGCTGGGCACTTTGTCGGCCGGGTTCTGGTCGATCCCGGCATCGGTACGGCGAGATGTCACAGGCCTGCTCCAGCGGGCGTGCAACCCGGTCCGCCCGCGGTCCGCCACCTACCGGTCGCCGGCCCTCTGCACGGGGTCGGATTGCGGTCCCCGTGGCGCAGTCGTCGCAGGTCCGGGCCGACCGGCTGGCCCGGGACGACCCCGCGCCATGACTCAAACGCTAGCGGTCAACTACGCCGCGCGGTAGTGCGCAAAATCCACCTCGCGAGGGTGATGACCGCCGCATCGGGAAATCGCCCGGCATAAAAGGCGACCATCCACGGGTAGTCTGGGCGCGTGGCAGAGACTGCACGTCCGACCCATCCACTGACCACCGACGAGGCGTGGGCGTTCACCGCTGAGCGCGCCTCCGCGACGACATTCTTCTTCGACTTCGACGGTGTCCTGTCCCCCGTCACCGAAGATCCGGACGCCTCCCAGCCGGTGCCCGAGGTGCTCGGCGTTCTGGAGCGGCTCGCCGATTCGGTCGCCCGGGTGGCGATCGTCTCCGCCCGGCCGGTCAGTTTCCTGCGATCCCGCTTCGAGACCCTCGACAACGTCGACCTGCACGGGCTCTACGGTCTCGAGGTGTGGCACGACGGCCAGGTCGTCACCGAGCCGGCCGCTCTCGACTTCGTCCCCGCCATGTCCAGCCTGGCCGAGGCCGCCCGGGCCGAGCTGCCCGGCGAGACCCTGGTGGAGTACAAACGGCTCTCCGTCGCCCTCCACTACCGGACCGCCCCCGATCAGGCCCGCGCCGTCGAGCGCTGGGCTCACGAGCAGGCCGAGCGCCTGGGCCTGCGCATCCAGCACGGCCGCATGGTGGTCGAGTTGAAACCCCCGGTCGACCAGGACAAGGGCATGGTCATCACCGAAGGCGTCCGCAACGCCGGCTGCGCCTGGTATTTCGGCGACGACATGTCCGACATCAAGGCCTTCGACGCGCTGCGGGCGCGCGAGGCCGTCGACCCGGCCTTCTTCGGCATGGCGGTGGCGGTCGCCAACCCCGAGACCGGCGCCGAGGTCTCCAGCGCCGCCGACCTCACCCTCGAGTCCCCCCAGGCCGTCGCCACCTTCCTGACCGAGGGCCTGCGCCGCTTCTAAACCTTCTTCGGTACGGGAACGAGCCGCTCCCCACAGGATCCGGCCCGTCCCGCCGACGCCACGCGAGCACCCGCCCGCTCCATCCTGTGCCGCGCCCACCGGGCTGAGCTCGTGGGTTCGGCTGGCTCTGGGCTGCCTCACGCGTGTTGGTAGCGGCCTCGCTGTGGAGGCGGCCCTGCCATGGCGGCCGTGATCCACAACTGACGGACCTGATCCGCGATAGGCGCGAGATCCC